>NZ_JAFCVA010000013.1:0-71678 GCF_049896785.1 Psychrobacter sp. TWP2-1-2
TTATATCACTACAACCACGAGCGCCCGAATATGGGCAATGGCGGTTTTACGCCAATGCAGAAACTAAACCACGCAGCTTAATTCTATTTGATAAGTGTCTTATGGTTGGGATGATTACCTGTTCAGCAGGGTAAAGAAATAGCTTTAGGTTACAGAAAAGCAAGCGAATCAAAATGTATACCTCCTGATTGGGCGAAATCCTATCTCGTAAGAGCTAAGAAAATAGATAGTGATATTGAAAAAGATTGTTTGGATATGGGAATAGCTATAGAAGATGATAGCCATTTAGATAAGCAGGAATACCAATCATTATCAGAATTTCGCAGATGGTGTTTAGATAATTTTCTCAGCCTTAGTGAACACGGTTTATATTGTAAATGCTATGGAAGTGCAAGTGATAACTTACATATTCCAATGCCTACTAGAGCAATTTCTGGGGATTTCATATTACCAATGGAAAAGGTACTAAATAGGCTTAAATCTGAATTTGGTCTTGCCAGATTAATGTTATATGAATATAAATTTGCTAAAAGAGACAACGATATCGAGGATGATGCTTGCTATGCAGAGCTATATGACAACGAGCTACTAGGAACAAACATCGAAAAGCTCCGTACTGCTTTTAGAGTTTGCTTTGGTATTTTAGACAAGATAGGTAATGCTGTAGCCTTATTGTTTGATTTACAGTCTAAAAACAATAAAGGTAAAGTCAGACATTCATCTTTTCATACTTTCTGGGAACTTGAAAACGAAGACAGACTTCAAAAGTTCGAAGCTTATGATAATGAAGGTTTGATTGGTTTATATAGTATAGCTTATGATTTAAACCATAAGTTGGAAGGCGAGCTTAGTTTCTACAAACAGTGGCGAAACGCTTTGGAACATAGCTTCGTATTTGTTTATGAGAATGAAAAACCTGAAAGCACTGAAGTCTCAACCTATTATGAAGAACCAGTTTTTATTTCTGAGTCCGAATTTATTGAAAGTGCAGAACATGTTTTGCAATTGACGCGTTCAGCTATTTTTTCCTTCGTCTTTGCAGTTAGAATCAAAGCCGAGAAGGAAGCTCTTAACAATATCCCTGATATTTTAATTCAAAATAAATTTCTCGAACAAAAAAAATATACTTAGAAAATGAAAAATAAGAGAGAACCAAAATGAAACTCGCAGAAGCCTTACTCATTTGCTAATAAAGATAATAAATACTCATGACTAAAACAAAAACCAAACCGCTAAAAATCGACGGCAGCACAGGCGAAGGTGGCGGGCAAATCATTCGCACGGCACTGTCTCTATCCATGCTCACAGGCACACCAATCGAGATTACCAATATTCGCGCTGGGCGAGCCAAATCAGGATTGATGCGTCAGCACTTGATGTGTGTACAAGCCTCGCAGCAAATATCAAATGCCACCGTGACAGGTGCAGTTTTGGGCAGTATGGCGTTCACCTTTACGCCAAGCACAGTGAAATCGGGCGATTATACGTTTGATATCGGCTCAGCTGGCAGTACCAGTTTGGTGCTACAAACACTATTTCCAGCATTATTGTTTGCCAATACCAACACGCAAACGGTATCAACCGTAACAATAAAAGGCAGCACGCACAATCCACTCGCGCCAACCACGGACTTTTTGCAGCAAGCGTTCGTCCCTGCATTAGCGAAATTAGGCATGCACGTGGGTATCGAATGCGTGCAAGCAGGCTTTGCGCCCATTGGTGGCGGCTCGATTTGTGCTGTCATCACACCGTTTATGCGCCGTGCTGACTCACGACCATTGACGCTAACTGAACGCGGAGCGTTGGTCGGTATAGAGCTAGTCGCGAGTAATCTAAATCTCGAATACGATATCTGCAAACGTGAGCTTGCAAGCGCTAAAGTAGAACTGCTCGAAACTGGAATGAATGACACGCTCATTACCACCAAAACCAATAAGCTGAACGGTATCGGTGAAGGTAATACTTGCTATGCACAGGTTACTCATGAATGGGGCGATTGTCTGCATCACGAAATATTTACGCTATTGGGTGAAAAACGCACATCAGCGGAGAAGATGGGCAATCGCTTAGCAGGTTTGGTTAAACGTTATCTCTTTAAAACCGATGCATTGGTTGATGAGTACTTAACAGACCAATTACTCTTACCGTTGGCGTTAGCAGGCGGTGGCGAGTTTACCGCACGTGTCGTTAGTAAGCACGCTGAAACCCAAGCATGGCTCATTCAGCAATTTTTGCCCGTTGAGATTAAGCTTAAAGTGATCGATGAGCAGAAAAATTTGGTACAAGTTGTCTGTTAAAATCACGCCACTAGCAACATCAACAGTAGCACTCTGTTACCCAATTACTGCTATGCAGTGATATCATATGTGTATGATGTAGGCGATAAATCTGAGCGCTTTGTCAGTGTCTAACAATAATGGTCATAAGAGGGTGGTTTTTACCCTACTCTCTCTTTAAATCATTGTCACCTTTTTAATATTTATGTATTACTGTTGAGTGTAGCCATGCCCCAATCTCGTACCAATCTAAATCCTGAACCTAAAACCAACTCTCCGTATTTGGTCGGCTTATTGCTGCGCTATAGCACCTTTGGCGCTGCCATACTAATATTTTTAGCAGGTCTACTATTGCTAAATTGGTGGTTAATTATTCTCGGTGGGTTTGGGGTATGCTTGGGAATTTATGACGTCATACAGTCAAAGCATGCTATTTTGAAAAACTATCCTGTTGCCGGACACATTCGTTATGTGCTTGAAGACTTTCGTCCTGAAATTCGTCAATATTTACTAGAAAATGACAAAGAGCAAGTACCGTTTTCACGCCAGCAGCGGGCGCTCATTTACCAACGTGCTAAGAATGTCAGTGACACCAATGCCTTTGGTACGCTAGATAATTTATACACCAATGGTAAAGAATGGTTTTTACAATCAGCGATTAGCCAACCTCTAGAAAACAAAGATTTTCGTATTATGGTTGGCGGTGAGCGTTGTCAGCAGCCACATGATATGTCGGTATTTAATATCTCGGCGATGAGCTTTGGCAGCTTATCGGCTAACGCGATTATGGCGCTCAATCAAGGCGCAAAAATGGGCGGCTTTACTCATGATACGGGTGAAGGGGCTATCAGCCCTTATCATCGCAAGTTCGGTGGTGATTTGATTTGGGAGCTAGGTACAGGGTATTTTGGTTGCCGTGATGATAGTGGCAATTTTGACCCGCAGTCTTTTGCCGAAAAAGCGGTTGATCCACAAGTAAAAATGATTGAAATCAAATTATCTCAAGGGGCAAAACCTGGTAAAGGTGGCGTGCTACCCGCGGAGAAAATCACCCAAGAAATCGCTGATACCCGTCAAGTATTGACAGGTCAAGATTGTGTGTCGCCCTCATCGCATACAGCCTTTAGTACCCCGCGAGAATTGGTGGCTTTTTGGCAACAACTGCGTGAGTTGTCAGGCGGCAAACCTGTTGGCTTCAAACTTTGTGTTGGTCAGCCTTGGCAGTTTATGGCCATTGTGAAAGCCATGATTGAAACCGATAACTATCCTGATTTTATCGTCATCGATGGCGCAGAAGGCGGTACTGGCGCGGCTCCTGTCGAATTTATGGACAACGTCGGCATGCCTATGGTTGAAGGATTTTTATTAATACACAATACTTTGGTCGGCGCAGGCATTCGCGATAAGATCAAACTTGGCGTGAGCGGGAAAATCGTCTCTGGTTTCGATATTGCCCGTATGATTGCCTTGGGTGCAGACTGGTGTAATTCAGCGCGCGGCTTTATGTTTGCTGTTGGCTGTATTCAATCACGTTCGTGCCATACCAACACTTGCCCGACTGGCGTTGCCACCCAAGACCCGTATCGTCAAAAAGCGCTGGATGTACCAAGCAAAGCTGAGCGTGTCGCAAGCTTCCATAAAAACACTCTGAAATCCCTAGCCAGTATCGTCGGTGCGGTCGGCTTACAACACCCAAGCCAATTACAACCGTATCATATCGCGCGCCGCCTCGATGATGGGCAGATAAAACTATTATCGAAGTTCTTTTATTTTACCGATAAGGGAGCGCTACTCAATAATAGCGCCCGCGCAGATGTGTTTAATCAGATGTGGGTCATGGCGAACCCGGATAGCTTTTTAGCCAATGATGACGCTCTCATTGCTTATAATAAAGACTCACGGGATAAAGGCAGAGAAACCACCACATCGGTGGAACAGAGCCTTGGTAACTTTGCGAGTATCACTGGCGGTGGGCAGTTAATCGGCAACGTCAACAATACTTTTCGCGAATTTCCGCCTAGCAGTGATTGAGATTTAGCGATCAAAAATCCGTGAGCCCTGACTATTTATATCTCACTCCATACTATAAAAGATATATCATTGATGCTAAATTTCGCTCTTCCCTTACCTTTAGGAGCAGTCGCCCTATTCTTGCTAAGTGTCAGTGCTTGCCAACCGATAAGCACTGATGCTGCTGACAGCGAGACACAAAACTGGTCGTGCCAGACTCAGGATGCACCATTTTCTTATAGTGTTTGTAGCATTGACGCTCAAGCGTTGATGGATGGCCGCTATTCATTGAAATTGTTTTGGCAGCAGCCTGACAGTACGAAATCGTTACTCACCTTCGAGACTTTATTAGCGACATTACCAAAAAATCAAGCACTTAACTTTGCCATGAATGCCGGCATGTACAATGAGAACTATGCACCGATTGGCTATACCATCATTGACGGTGAAGAGATCAAATCGCTAAATCTCAAAGAAGGCGGTGGCAATTTCCATTTATTGCCCAATGGTGTGCTGTGGTGGGATAAAGTTGGAAAAGTACATATCACAGAAAGCAACGCCTTAAACGAGCAGCTTAACAGCGGCGAAGCGAAGCCTTGGTACGCCACCCAATCAGGTCCTATGTTGGTTATCAATAACGAGATACATCCACAGTTTAATCCTGATAGCACCTCACTCAAGATTCGTAATGGCGCAGGTGTTTGTGATGACGGCCACATAAAATTTGTTAATAGTGATGAGCCGGTGACATTTTATCAATTTGCATCGTTGTTTAAGAATGACTTAAACTGTCCGAATGCTCTGTTTTTAGATGGCGGGATTGCGTCGGCATTATATGCGCCCAGCATTGATAATCATGATAAAAAAGAGATGGGTGTGATGGTTGGATTGGTTGAAAATAAAGATTAGGCGATGTATCCATTTTTAAAATAGTGATAAAAATAAGATAAATTGCACTGAATAAAAAGCACTTGAGACGACTTTGTCATCCAAGTGCTTTTTTTATTAATAGCAACAGTTAATGGCTAACAATAGCTAAAATTAACCGCCCAAACTCATCTTGGGACCAAACGGTTCATAATGAACGCTATCAACACCGTGATCTAGCGTCACTAGCCCATCGATCATGCTTTCCATAAATGGCATCGAGCCACAGACATAAATATCAGCAGGCTTAGGTAATTGAGCAAGCCACGCCTCATCTAATAGTTGTCCAGACTCAAAATAGAAGACATACTTCTCTACAGTCTCAGCCTTTTCTAACAGCATCTCCACTTCAGTATTGAAAGCGTGATGCGCATCATTTTGGCAAGCATAAACCCAGATAATAGGTCGTTTTGGATTGGCTAATACTTGTGCTTCCAACATAGATAGCACAGGAGTTACACCAACACCAGCACTCATCAATACTAGCGGAATCTCATTTTGCTGTACCAAGTCTTGATTGAGCGCAAAGTCACCTGCTGGTGCCGATAATAAAACCGTGTCACCCACTTCTAATTGGTCGTGCATATAGTTAGAGACCAAACCATGATGCTCATTGCGGTTATCGCGTCTGACCGCAAACTGAATGCCTGCATCGGTACTAGCAGAGTACAAAGAGTAATGACGTAGCGCAACATGGTCACTGTCTTTTGGATCTGTTTTCACTGTGATGTACTGACCTGCGGTTAAAGTCAATTTGCTCAGGTCGATCTCTTGATGACTTTCTGCATTATCCTTGGCTGGTACAACTGTAAAAGCCGCAATATCCGTAGCAGCTGCTACCTTTTTAGTCACTACAAAAGGCGCAAAACCCTGCCACATCGCCTCCTCATACATGCCATGTTCAATCTGGATAAATACTGAGGCAATCTCATCATAAGCTTCAGTCCAAGCATCGATGATATCGTCATTGGCAGCCTCGCCCAGCACTTCCTTGATTGCACCGATTAAATGCTTACCAACGATAGGATAATGCTCAGGCAAAATTTGTAAAGCACGATGCTTGTGGCTGATTTGCGTGACTTGTGGCAATAACGTCGCCAATTTATCCAAGTGCTTAGCAGCAGCTAACACGGTCGTTGCTAGAGCCGTCTGTTGACGACCCAATTTTTGATTGGTTTCGTTAAATATGTCCAACAGCTCGGGATGCTCTTCAAACATATTTTTATAAAACACCGTGGTGATTGCCGTTCCATGCTCTTCAAGGACGGGAACAGTTGCGGTGACGATTTCTAAAGTCTTTGGTGAGGCCATACTGTCTCTCTTATTAGTACCAATTCCAAAACATGTGAGGAGCGATGTCAAACTCGTTTAGTCTACTGAATATAGTACTTGCACGCGCTTTTTTGCTACTAAAATGGTTGAAAATGGCATAAGTTCATTACATTGATTGGTTGATTAACATATGAAAAATGAAGTGCTTAAATAAGCAACGACGACTGATTTTTACAAACGATTATCAAATTCTTGTCATCAAATTTTTCGCCGAACCAGTCAAAATGCTTCTATAACATTCATCTTAAATGAATGTTATCACACTTTACTTAGCATACCAATGCCGTGTGACTGCAAAACTGATTATTTTCGACAAAAAAGCAGCCGCTATGCTGTCATAACGGCTGCTTTTATCAAAAAACATGAGGATTAACAGGTTTTCTAAGTTAGGGCGTATCTTTATTCAAACGTCAAAACTAACGCGCTAGATAATTGGTCATCTCTTCTACCCCATGTAAGGTCATCGGATACATTTTATTGTCGAATAGTTTCTTAATTTCAACGATGGTTTGCGTATATTGCCAATATGCGGGATCTTCAGGATTGAGCCAAGCGACTTTATCAAAATGCGCCAATACCCTTTTTAACCAAACAATACCCGCCTCATTGTTCATATATTCAACGCTACCACCAACTGTCATCAGCTCATATGGCGACATTGACGCATCGCCGACGAAGATAACGCGATATTCACGACCGTATTTATTGAGCAGCTCAAAGGTAGGCATCGGCGCACTATGGCGACGATTATTGTCCTTCCAAACATAGTCATACAAACAGTTATGAAAGTAAAAAAACTCTAAGGTTTTAAATTCATTTCTAGCCGCTGAAAATAGCTTTTCTAAGGCTTCAACATGGACATCCATACTGCCACCTACATCAAACAGCATCAATACTTTGACACGATTACGACGCTCAGCTTGCATATGGATATCGAGCACGCCTTTTTTTGCTGTGCGTTTAATAGTCTCATGAATGTCTAGCTCATCGGCGCTACCGGTACGAGCAAACTGGCGCAAGTTTCGTAGTGCCATTTGAATTTGACGGGTACCAAGCTGACTGTCATCATCAAGGTTGCGGTATTTACGCTGCTCCCAGACTTTTGCGGCGCTACGTTTACGCGATTCACCGCCAACGCGCACCCCTTCTGGATGATCACCATAAGCCCCAAATGGCGATGTACCGCCTGTACCAACCCACTTACTACCGCCTTGATGACGCTCTTTTTGCTCTTTGAGACGCTCTTCAAGCGCTTTCATCAGCTCCTCTAATGAGCCGTATTTTTTCAGCAAGCGCCGCTGCTCTTCGGTTAGGTTTTTTGGATCTAATTTTAAGTCAAGCCACTCTTTAGGAATGTCCGTCAATTTAGCCAATAGCTCATCCATATCTAGACTGTCGACGCCTTCAAAATAATCTGCCATTGCTCGATCGAATTTATCAAAATGGCGCTCGTCTTTGACCATACAAAGCCGAATCAGCCGGTACATATCCTCACGACTGGCAAAGGTAGACAGCTCTGGATTTTCAGGATGCTGCTGCATCATCAGCCCTTGATCTAACGCGGCATTTAGGTCAAGCAGCTCACGCGTACTGACTGGCACACCATAAGTACGTAAGGTATAGAACAATTTGATAAACATAAGAGTCGCATCGCTTATTGGCTGATATGGTGACGAGTGAAGCCATTTTATTAGGGCGTATCGTCATTTTGAAAATAGTCTGTTGCTTAACGGCGCATTATATTAGCAAAGCGTTGCAACAAGCTCACATCGGCTTCATTTTTAAGCAGCGCGCCATATAACGGTGGAATAGACTTTTCACCACGCAAGTTTTCTTCTAACTCTGCTTGCGCCATATCATCAGCCAGTAGCAACGTTAACCAATCGACCAATTCTGAGGTTGATGGTGGCTTTTTAAGCCCTTGGACATTACGCAGCTTATAAAAAATATCCAGCGCATCATTGACCAGCTTTTCTTGGATATTAGGGAAATGCACGTCAATGATTTGACGCATGGTTTCTTCTTCTGGAAAGTCAATATAATGGAAAAAGCAGCGACGCAAGAAAGCATCGGGCAACTCTTTTTCATTGTTTGAAGTGATAATTACCACTGGACGCTGCGCAGCAGTGATGGTTTCTCCCGTCTCATAGACATAAAAAGACATTTTATCAAGCTCATGCAGCAAGTCATTTGGGAACTCGATATCGGCTTTATCAATTTCATCAATTAATAATACACTGCGCTCGTTACTGGTAAATGCCTCCCATAACTTACCGGGCTTGATATAGTTGCCAATCTCATAAACCTTATCATCACCCAGTTGCGAGTCACGCAAGCGCGATACGGCATCGTACTCATACAACCCTTGCTCCGCTTTGGTGGTTGACTTGATGTGCCACGTAATTAGCGGCATCCCTAAGCTTTCAGAGACCTCCTCCGCCAATAATGTCTTACCGGTGCCTGGCTCACCTTTAATCAATAGTGGTTTTTGTAACGTCGTCGCTGCATTGACCGCCAGCTGCAAATCGTCAGTGGCAATATAGTTTTGCGTACCAGTAAAGCTTTTTTTCGTTTTATCAGTCGTGGTCATAATCAAGTCTCAGTTATTGTTATAGATTAGGGCGATCAAGAGCCAGAAAAGGCTTAAAGGCAATTGATGGCAAATAAATAATCATTTAGATTAGCACAGCATGATTGATTGCCAAAATACTCATGCGTTCGCAGTTGTTGAAAAATAATAGATACCTTGAACGCCTTTTGACGGTTGGTCGGCACAGTCATAAAACGTTTTTTCATAAAAAAAGACACGCATGGTGTCTTTTTTTATGGTGCTTTTCATTCACAGTATTTTTATTGATAGCGTCTTTTATATAGCTACTATAAAAGCAAAGCTCCAATCATCGCTAGCAAAACTTTAATATCACTTTACTGACTTCGCTTTACTGATGGCACTTTATTGATGTTGCTTTACTACTTATCGAGCTTTTCCATATTAGGCTTTTTAGCTAAACTGCTGTCTTTTTTTAAGCTAACGTCTGCTTTAGGATTAGCCGCTAAAGGCGTTTTATTAGACGGTTCAGCCACAGTGGCTTGATCGGTTAAAGTCGTGCCTTCTGTCAAATAATTGCCAGTCGTCAGCTGCATGGTCGCTTGTGTATCTTCTGCAGTACGACTCCGCGCTTTGTCTAGACTTGACTCAAAAGCACCGCGAATAAGCTGCCAGACGAAGCCCACAAACAAGCCAACCACTAACACGACGAGTATCGGCAGCATATTGGTAATCGCGCCAGCCGTGTCCTTCATCATAATCGCATAAACCACGGCGATACTAGCGGGGGCAATCACACTTGGATCGCCAAGGGCAGTACCTGGTGCCAATAACACAGCAAACAATATCATCCAACTCATACCGCCCAACGGCCGCGGCAGCATACGAGCGACCAGCAACCACAATACCAACACAATAACGACACCACCCAAATACGCGTACATCGGTAAGTCTGCGGGTGGCACGTCTTTTACCAGCTGTCCCCACCAAATAGCAATTTCGCCGAGAATATCACTAATGGCTTCCAGCGGTAAGCTGTTTATAATACCTTTTAACCAGTCCATGCGTGTGTAGTTACCTGCGTTTATAAATTGTGCAGCGCGTTTACGCGCTTAACGATAGACAGTGTGCTATTTCAACGAACCATAATATCGAATACATTATCGTCAAAAGCAATTAAGACATAAGCACTTGAAACACGACCTTTTGCCTCGCCACGTATTTTTTGTCTTGTCACTCATATAGCCTGCTAGTTTATCACGACTTTCTACCAAAATGCATGAGCGCAAATGTGTCGTAAACTTTTTCTTGCTGGCTGTCATGCAACATAGTCAAAAGAGGCTGATTAAAAACTCGCTTCAAAAATACCCATTAATCATAAATATTGTCTTGTGCTTCACGCGCACGTAATTCCGCTTGGCGGCGCATCACATCTTGCGGTGGCATTTGTACAAAATACCCTTGCGACTGTAATTTTGCCAGTACCTCTGCTTTATCAACGCGCGCAAGCGTCGGCGTAGTGGCTAAGTCCAAGTGCATCACAAATTTACTGCGCCCTAAACTGGCACGAAAATCTTTTGGTAATACGCCAAGCCAATCTTTAATCTCATCGGTATCGTCAGGATAATCAGGACGGGCAATATAGACATACATATCGTTATGTTTGGGGAATTTATAAATATCACAATGCATAATAATGACCTATCAGAAACTATCGCCATAGATTAGCATATTTTGGGTGAATATCAGTAGTCGCTTTACGTTTTACGATGGGCATTCGTGCTAAATTGACCACTACCTACCAAACGTAAAACGCTTTACTTATCGATACGGTATTGATTATTCTCACAAAAAATCATTTTTGCCAAAATTATTCACTTTAATCGCCTAGATGACTTGTAAAAGCGCGGTGAACCTTTCATAATAAAAGCGTTTTTCAGGAGAGAGTCTTGAGCACAATATCAAGTGCGTTCATATTAATGAGCTGGCGCTGATAATTGCTACTTGACCACCGAAGGCGCATCCACCCTGCCAATCGCTCAGGTAAAAGGACTGAAAAACACATGTCACGACTGTTTCGCTGTCTACCATCAATTGCGTAGCACACCCAAACATAAGGCATAACAAATCTGGAGAGCGGTAAGGACGGACGACGCCTTACCCACCGAAGGGGAGAAAATGCGACATCATTTAATTTGGTTTTTTAAGGCTGATGCTTTTAAAAACGTGCAATGATGGTTCGTGTTGAAAATCTCAGGTTACAGGACAGATAGGGCTTTTGCTTAAACCGACGTTCAGCGTCTGTTTGGCGGATTGCGCTATTTTTCTGTGCTACCCTTGGTTGCAATGTTTGCACCTTGCAATATTGCTTCTCGCTACTATGATAAGGCACATCAGCCCTCATACTTTGATACTTGTTTTTACGACTGGTTATCGAATGCAGCTGATGTCCACATAAGGATTTGTTATGACCACTACTCAAGATAATACTGCTCAAAGCGCCAACACTTCAGCCCCTAAACGCACACCTCTTTATCAGTCTCACGTTGATAGTGACGGCAAGCTAGTGGATTTTTCTGGTTGGGAATTACCAATCCATTATGGTTCGCAAATCGAAGAGCACGAAGCGGTACGTACTGATGCTGGTATGTTTGATGTCTCACATATGGTCGTCGCTGATGTCACAGGTAGCGATACCAAAGCATGGCTACAAAAGCTACTGGCCAATGATGTCGATAAACTCAAAACCGTCGGTAAAGCGTTATATTCTGGCATGCTCAACGAGCAAGGTGGCGTCATCGATGACTTAATCGTTTACCTAATGAACGAAGACGCTACTGAATATCGTATCGTCTCAAACGCTGCTACTCGTGATAAAGACATGGCACAATTTGATAAAGTCGCCGAAGGTTTTGACATCAGCATCACTGAGCGTCCAGAGCTTGCCATGATTGCCGTGCAAGGACCAAACGCTGTTGAAAAACTCGCGCAAACCAAACCTAGCTGGGCAGATACTTTAGCTGGTCTTAAGCCTTTCGTTGGTGCTGATTTAACAGACATCGAAGGCAAAGATTGGTTCGTCGCTCGGACTGGCTATACCGGTGAAGATGGCGTCGAAGTCATTATGCATGGTGATGATGCACTAGCGTTTTTTGAACAATTAAAAGCCAATGGCATAAAACCTGCCGGTCTTGGCGCGCGTGATACCTTGCGTATGGAAGCTGGCATGAACCTCTATGGTCATGACATGGACGACAACGTCAGTCCTTACGAATGCAACATGGGCTGGACACTCGCGTTAAAAGACGATCGTGATTTTGTCGGTCGTGACGCTTTGGTCAGTAAACGCCAACAGTCCAAAGATGACAACACAGCCATGAAGCAAGTTGGCTTGTTGCTAACGACACGCGGCGTATTGCGTGAAGGCATGACAGTCACCATCAATCAAGGCACGGACAATGAACAAACGGGTCTTATCACCAGTGGTACATTCTCCCCTAGTCTAAAAAATTCAATTGCGATTGCCCGTGTGCCTGCCAGCGTATCAGATGATGATAGCGTTCAGGTCGATCTGCGCGGCAAAGGCAAGTTCGTTGATGTGCGTGTTCTTAAGCTACCGTTTGTCCGTAATGGCAAACAGCAGTTTGACTCGTAGGCATTATAAACCCTATTATTAACGTCCACTATTTTTGTTAACCATCCTCTATCACTTAGGAGAGAGACCATGAGCAATATCCCAGCAGAACTAAAATACATCGCCAGCCACGAGTGGTTACGCTTAGAAGACGACGGTACTATCACTGTTGGTATCACTGACCATGCTCAAGACCTATTGGGTGACGTGGTGTTTGTTGAATTGCCAGACGTGGGCGACATCATCGCTGTTGATGACGAAATCTCTGTAGTTGAATCAGTAAAAGCTGCTTCTGACGTTTATGCACCTATCTCAGGTGAAGTCGTTGCCATCAACGAAGCCCTAGAAGACGATCCAGAAATCATTAACTCTGACCCATATGGCGAAGGTTGGTTCTTTAGAATGAAGCCTGACAACATCGCTGACTATGAAGCACTGCTAACTGC
The DNA here is from genome assembly GCF_049896785.1 of Psychrobacter sp. TWP2-1-2. Classification (NCBI taxonomy): domain Bacteria; kingdom Pseudomonadati; phylum Pseudomonadota; class Gammaproteobacteria; order Moraxellales; family Moraxellaceae; genus Psychrobacter; species Psychrobacter sp. TWP2-1-2. The sequence goes on from NZ_JAFCVA010000013.1 coordinate 13,174, forward strand.
TGATGAATACGAAAACGAGCTGTAATAGCAGCTTCACTCTCTCGCCTAAAAGCGGTATTTTATTTAAATGCCGCTACTTATAACCTTAAAAAACACAACTTGTTATGACAGATATTGGCGCCAGCTGATATCTGTACGCTTTTTCTTAGAATGTTTATCGCTCAATTTATTGCGTCCAATCGCTATCTGATTTATTCATATCAACTACTTGTCAGGCGCTATTAAAGAGACGTACTCAATACTGCCCCAAGTTGATCACTTAATCTCCAGCATGGATTCTCATATGACCCCTGACACTGATAATCAAGCAAACGCTCAAGCAAGTTCTCAAGAAAAATTTGCCACGCCTGATAATACACCGCAGCTGCAAGCGTTTCGTGAGGTGGTTGAATCACGTCGTTCAGTCCGCCGCTTTACCGACACAAAGATACCTGATGATGTGTTAGCAGACTGTTTGCGTTTGGCCATGCTTGCGCCAAACTCTAGCAATCTACAGCCGTGGGAATTTTATGTGATTGATGATGCGGACAAGCGCAAACGCGCGGTGAAAAACTGCATGAATCAAAATGCAGCGAAAACCGCCGCGCGTTTAATCGCAGTCGTTGCGCGCACCGATGTGTGGCATGACCATGCCAAGCAAATATTGCGCGAATACCCTGATAAGCCAGTACCCAAAAAGGTCAAAGACTACTACACCAAAGTCGTTGCCATGGACTTCTTACGAGGACCTGTCAATGTGGTATCAGCGGCTAAATGGGGTGCGACTCAAGTGGTCAGACGGGTAAAAGGTCCGATTAAATCACCTTACTATACTTTTGAAGACACCAAAAACTGGGCAACCAACAATACCGCCCTTGCGGCTGAAAACCTAATGCTTGCACTACGCGCGCATGGCTTTGATAGCTGTCCGATGGGTGGTTTTGATGAGCCTGCCATGAAGCGCTTATTAAATTTAAGCGACGATCAACATATCATTATGATGATTGGTGCTGGTGAGCGCGCTGATAATGGCGTTTACAACAGCCAGTTCCGCTTTGACCAAAAGCAATTTGTTCATTACGTATAAAATCTTAAACCGTCATTAGTTATTATTACTATTTATTTTAGCCATCCCTTTATTACTCCCTTAACCAAGGATTGTCATGACTATCTCGCAAAACCCAACGTTTGATACCTTTAAAGGTTTATTCAACGAAGCTGAATTTGTCTATCGTCATCTAGGCTCTAATGAGACCAAGCAAGCTGACCTGCTCAGTGCCGTTGGTTATCAAGACATGGCGAGCTTCATCAACGATACCGTGCCTGAACCAGTGCGCTTGCATAAAGAGCTAGATTTGCCAGTGGCGATGAGTGAGCATGCCGCGCTTGCCAAATTGCGTACCATGGCAGATGACATCACTGTTAATAAGAGCTATATCGGACAAGGCTACTCGCCAGTACGTATGCCTGCGGTCATTCAGCGTAACGTCCTTGAAAATCCAGGCTGGTACACAGCTTATACGCCTTATCAGGCAGAGATTGCCCAAGGTCGTCTAGAAGCCTTGCTTAACTTCCAACAAGTATGTATTGATTTGACTGGTCTTGAGCTCGCTGGCGCATCCTTGCTTGATGAAGCAACCGCAGCAGCAGAAGCCATGGCAATGTCAAAGCGTGTGAGCAAAAGCAAATCAACGCAGTTTTTTGTTGATGACCGTATCTATCCACAAACATTAGATGTCATCAATACCCGTGCCAAGTACTTTGGTTGGGAAGTGGTGGTTGGTGATTTTGAACTGGCTAAATCAGGCGATTATTTTGGTGCTCTCTTCCAGTACGTCGGTGTTGAAGGCGATGTTAAAGACTTAACCGACGTCATTACTGCTGTGAAGAAAAACAAAACTTATGTGAGTGTCGTCAGTGACATCATGAGTTTGGTGCTATTGAAATCACCAGCAGATATGGGCGCAGACGTCGCTTTAGGTAGCACGCAGCGTTTTGGTATTCCAATGGGCTTTGGCGGTCCACATGCTGCTTACTTTGCCTTCTCTGATAAAGCTAAGCGCTCAGCGCCTGGTCGTATCATCGGTGTCTCTAAAGATTCACAAGGCAATACTGCCCTCCGTATGGCACTACAAACTCGTGAGCAGCATATCCGCCGCGAAAAAGCCAACTCAAACATCTGTACCTCGCAAGTATTGCTTGCCAACCTAGCCGGTATGTATGCCGTTTATCATGGTCCAGGTGGCGTAAAACGTATCGCTACTCGTATCCATGCGTTTGCGACTGCCTTTGCAGATGTCATCAAACATGCTAACGACAGCAACTTAAATGTCGTACATGACCAATTCTTTGACAGCGTTGTGATTGATTGTGGCTCAGAAAAACTGGCCACTCAAATTTTCGAAAATGCTGACAATGTAGGCTATAACTTATGGCGTCTTGGTGAAACCAAATTAAGCGTCGCCTTTAGTGAAACCAGCGATCAACAAGATTTTAGCGTCCTAACTCAACTGTTTGTTAGTAAAGCACATGACCTACCAGAAGACGCTCGCGTTTCTCTTGATAGTGCGCACTTGCGTACCGATCCTATTTTATCGCATCCAGTATTTAACTCGCATCATACTGAACACGAAATGCTGCGTTATTTAAAATCGCTTGAAGACAAAGATTTGGCAATGAACCGCAGCATGATTTCATTGGGTAGCTGTACCATGAAACTGAATGCCACCAGTGAAATGCTACCGATTACTTGGCCTGAATTTGCTAATGTGCATCCTTTTGCACCGCGTGATCAAGTCACTGGCTATATCGCCATGATTGATAGTCTACAAGACCAACTTAAAGCGATTACTGGTTTTGATGATGTGTCTATGCAGCCAAACTCTGGCGCTTCAGGTGAGTATGCGGGTCTATTAGCGATTCGCCGCTATCATGAATCATTGGGTGAAACTGACCGTGATGTTTGTTTAATCCCTCAGTCAGCGCACGGTACCAACCCTGCGACAGCTATGATGATGGGTATGAAAGTAATCGTGGTTAAAACTGATGACAATGGTAACGTTGACATCGATGATCTAACTGCTAAGTGTGAAGAAAACAGTGCCAATCTAGGTGCATTGATGATTACTTATCCATCGACGCATGGCGTGTTTGAAGAAGGCATCCGTAAAATCTGTGACCTCATTCATAAACATGGCGGTCAGGTTTATATGGATGGTGCCAATATGAATGCACAGGTTGGCATGATGCAACCAGCTGACGTTGGCGCTGATGTATTGCACATGAACTTGCATAAAACCTTCTGCATCCCGCATGGCGGCGGCGGTCCAGGCATGGGCCCTATCGGCATGAAATCGCATTTAGCACCCTTTATGGCCAATCATACATTGAGCCCGGTGCATAATGCGCAAAAAGACTGCTCGGCCGTATCGGCAGCCCCTTATGGTTCAGCAAGCATTTTACCAATTTCATGGATGTACATTGCCATGATGGGTCGTGATGGTCTGCTAAAAGCCACTGAGCTTGCGCTATTAAATGCTAACTATGTCGCTGCTCAATTAAAAGACCACTACCCTGTCCTTTATACGGGCAAAAACGGTCGCGTCGCACACGAATGTATCATCGATATTCGTCCGTTGAAAGAAGAGACGGGCATCAGTGAAAGCGATATTGCTAAGCGCTTGATGGATTACGGTTTCCACTCACCAACGATGAGCTTCCCAGTTGCGGGCACCTTGATGATTGAACCAACTGAGTCTGAATCTAAAGAAGAATTAGATCGTTTCATCAGTGCCCTAAAATCTATCAAAGCCGAAGCAATGAAAGCCAAAGCTGGCGAAGAGGGTTGGACGTTAGAAGACAACCCACTGGTCAACGCGCCGCACACCGCTGCGATGGTCACCAACAGCGAATGGACACACCCATATAGCCGTGATACCGCTGCATTCCCACTGCCTTACATTCGTGCTCATAAGTTTTGGCCGAGTGTGGCACGTGTCGATGACGCTTATGGTGATAAAAACCTTATGTGCTCTTGCCCAAGTATCGAAAACTATATGTAACATAAGTTTTATATAGTCCTAGTTTTAATATTTCACAAAAGCTAAAAATAAACCTCCAAGTCAGCAGCTGACTTGGAGGTTTTTATTTTGCGGCTAATATTTAGCGCTATAATAAAATAGCTATCAATCTATTCACATTATTTACTTGGTTAGAATTAACTATGCAGAAAAACAATCTTGTCATTCTCATCCATGGTCTGCACCAAACCGCTTGGATCATGCGACCACTGGCCAAACGCTTGCAAGCAACAGGATTTGATACTCATCAATTCGGTTATCGTAGTATGCGTGACGGTATCAAAACCAATAGTGCCCGCCTAAATAGCTGGCTAGAAAACCATCATCACCCTGACCAACCGATAGATTTGGTCGGTCATAGTTTGGGCGGTCTGATTATTCGTGATTTTGTCACTGCATATCCGCAGTGGCAGATAGGACGCTGCGTGACACTTGGGACACCGCATGTAGGCAGTGTATGTGCTGACTACATTTGGCGCTTAACCCCAGCTGTGGTAGGGAGTTCATACGTCGATGCCTTAGATGGCAGCGTTGCACCTTTACCGGAGCATATTACCCTTGGGGTGATTGCGGGTAATCGCCCCTACGGTTTGGGTCAACTGTTTTTACAATATCATAATCGCAAACTGCGTAAGACAAATAATATGCCATCAGTAGAACATCTACTACACGATGGCACCGTATATATAGAAGAAACCAAAATAGAGGCTGCCACGGATCATATAGTTTTACCAGTTTCGCATACTGGGATGCTGGTCGATAAAACAGTAGCCGCACAAACCAAGTACTTTTTACAACATGGACAGTTCGAACATAACAAACTTACGTTTTGAGAAAAGCATCATCTTTTATCAATGATAGAACCTTATGGCTTATCGAACATTGATACCCATACCCTGCTGCAACTCAGTTTTATGTTTTTTGATGACTGGAATCAGGGTGTTTATGACCCAGTCATTCCTCCAGCCTTTTAAGCCCTCTGGCAGCTCACTTAATTCCTTATCAAAAGCAATCACTTCATATAATTGCCCAAGCCACTTTTTACGCATCAATACATTGTCAGGTATGCCGATAGCTCGTGCGTGATCATCGATCGCTTGCTGTACTGCTTTTGATAGTACTTTATTTTTTGAGCGATACGGCGGTAATAGGCAATCAGGATATTCAGCAGGGTGCAGGTTTTTTGCTTGATTTATCACTTTTAGCAGCTCTTCGCCGTATAAGCGCAACATACTGCGATGCATCGTGGTTTTGTGCGCAAGCTCTCGCATATTGCTTGGTTTTTCAGTGATGATCTCGCGTACTGCTTGTTTTTTAATCACAAACGTACGTGGCTGATTGGTCGAACGTGCCAGCTCCTCGCGCCACGTCGCAACTGCTTGCAGTATCGCCATCTGCTGTGAAGTATAACGATAATCTGCCATTGTTAGGTACATTGCGCTGTCTTCAACATGCTGAGCATCATACAAATCACTGGCATAAAGCTGGCAATCTGCCCATACATAATCGTACAAACCTTGATTTTTTAACGCATATTCAAGACTTAAATAGAGTGCTGGCAAAAAGCGTACATCATCAATCGCATATTGCTCTTGCTCATCTGATAATGGGCGTTGCAGCCAGTCAGACTGGCTTTGTTCTTTATCAATGTGCATGTCTAGCTGGTCATCGAGCGCTTGCTGATAGCCCATTTGCAATTGACCGGTTAAGTAAGACAACGCAATTTGCGTATCAAATATATTGGTCAATGGCGGACAACCAGAGAGTAGATAAAAAATCCCTAAATCCTCACCACAGGCATGCCAAATCGCCACATCAACTTTGGCCAGTGCCTGCCACAATTCGGTCAGTTGCAACTGCGGGGCATCTAATAAATAAATATGATTGCCAGTATTCAGCTGCACCAATGCCAAGCGCGGATAGTAAGTATCACGTTTGATAAACTCAGTATCTAACGCCACCCGACCACAAGTTGCCAATGCATCGATAACTTCAGCCAAACCATTTTGCTCACGCACCCACGTGACAGCAGCTTCGTCGGCACTATCTAGCAGTGCATCAATATCTGGCTCTGAAGGTATAGCTGATTCTATTTTAGAATTGATTGATGGTGCTAATAAATCATCAGAAGCAGCAATGTTAATGTTGTCTGCAAGGTTTGATTGGATGGCAGCAGTTGAAGCTGTTGGAGCATGGTTGGACACGGGCAGATACCTGCATAAATAGGAGAAAATAAAACGCTAAAGGGCGTCTCAATAAAAGTAAATAATAAAATACTAGTGAATCAATTATAACAATTTCATGAAATAAAATGGACAAGACTTGGTTTTTATAAAGAAGTTATAGAAAAAATGTCAGTTTGCTATAAAAATGAACGATTTTGCATCGCTTGTCCAAGGGTCATGCTATCAAGATATTCAAGCTCGCCACCCATTGGTACACCTTGTGCCAAACGTGTGACTTTATTAACATGGCGACTAACCGCTGCGCTGATAAAGTGCGCGGTGGTCTGCCCTTCGACAGTCGTACCAGTCGCCAATATCAACTCTTCAACAGGCTCTTGCTTGACCCGCCAGACCAGTTGTTCAATATTCAAATCATCAGCGCTAATGCCATCAATCGGTGATAAATGACCACCTAACACAAAGTAGCGGCCACGGTAGCCTGCGGTTTGTTCGATAGCCATCACGTCTGCTGCGGTCTCAACCACACATAGCAAGGCATCATCACGCCGCGGATCTTGGCACAGCGGACAGATTTGATCATCACTGAAGCTGTGACAACGCTGGCATTCGACGATATCGCGCATCGCCTCATCAAGCGCTTGGGCAAGTGCCATGCCTTGTGGGCGTTTTTTGGTAAGCAAATGCAGTGCCATACGTTGGGCACTTTTTTGACCCACACCCGGCAAAATACGCAGCTGTTTAACCAGCTGATCAAATTTGGCTGTCAGCAAAGCATCTTCCTTTATTTAACTTAATTTATAAATCGTAGCTATGAAAATGGGGTCGTATCATGTCGATAACAACCCCATTTTGTCTTTAATATGTCGTGTTTGGCTTAAAAAATAACGACTTAGAACATACCTTGCATACCAGGTGGTAGACCCATGCCTGAGGTCGCGCCTGCCATGGTTTCTTCGTATAGCGCATCTGCTTGACGAACGGCGTCATTGATAGCAGCAGCAATAAGATCTTCGATCATATCTGGCTCATCTTCTAGCAAGCTTGGATCGATGGTTAAACGCTTAACCACATGGCGACCCGTCATGGTGACTTTTACCAGACCACTGCCCGCTTCAGCTTGTACTTCTTTATTCGCAAGCTCTTTCTTAGCATTTTCAACGTTTGCTTCGACTTTCTTTTGCATCGTTTGTGCTTGTTGCATTAATGCTTGAATATTCATAGTTGCCTCTTTTGTTTTTTAATCATAAATGATTGATATTTTACTAGGGCGTGTCCTCAATTCAATTGATCATATCTAAACGGGCTAAAAATGGTTAAATCTTGCCAAACATCGTCAAATAGCTGGTTAATATCCCAATATTATCTGCGCTATTTTCCTCGTTTGACTGCAATTTATCTCATTTTTATCACCATTTTTGAAATGAGGACACGCCCTAATATAAAGTGCTAACTGCGATTATACCGTTATCTTTACAAACTGTCTAAACCACGCGCCAAATCTTTGATGATATCTTCTACATCTTCTAAGCCTACTGACAAACGAATAAGACCATCTTTGACGCCCGCTTCTGCGCGCTCTTTTGCACTCAAGCGAAAATGAGTGGTGGTTGCAGGATGGGTAATGGTGGTTTTAGCATCACCCAAGTTATTAGTAATAGAAACCATTTGGGTGGAATCAATGACATGCCAAGCGGCAGCTTTTGAATCAGTGCTGTCAGAAGCCTTTACCTCAAAACCCATGATAGCACCATAGCCACCTGTCATATGATGTTGACGCGTCGCAAGCTCATGAGCGGGATGATCACTCAAACCTGAGAAATGTACGGCACTAACATTGGGATGATTGACCAAAAACTCTGCTACTTGATTGGCATTTTGACAATGCGCTTGCATACGCAGTTTCAGCGTCTCTAACCCTTTGGTAAATACCCAAGCATTAAACGGACTCATACTGATACCGCCTGAACGTACCACAGTAAACGCCTCTTGCATCAGCTTATCGCTACCAACTAGTGCGCCGCCAAGTACTCGCCCCTGACCGTCTAAATATTTAGTGGCAGAATGAATCACCACATCGGCACCCAAATCAAGCGGACGCTGCAAAGCTGGGGTAGCAAAACAATTATCCACAACGAGTAGGATATCATTGGCTTTACACAGCTGGCTTAAAAATCCAATATCACAAATCTGTGCTAATGGATTGCTAGGGCTTTCGCAATAAATGACTTTGGTGTTTGGTTGAACGGCGTTTGCCCACGCCTCATTATCGAAGCAATCGACATAACTGACTTCCACACCGAACTTTGCCATATAATTATTAAATAGACCAATCGATGAGCCAAATAATTGATTGGCAGCAAGCAAATGATCGCCCGCTTTCAGATATGCCAAGCACATGGTCAAAATCGCGCCCATGCCAGAGGCTGTCGCCACTGCGCGCTCACCGTTTTCAAGCGCTGCCAAACGACGCTCAAAGGTACGCACACTCGGATTGGTATGGCGTGAGTACACGTTGCCAGTCTTGTCTCCATTAAAATGTGCCGCGGCATCTGCCGCTGAGGTATAAACGTACGAGCTGGTAGTAAAGATAGCCTCTGAGTGCTCACCCTCATCGGTACGATGTTGCCCTGCCCGTACAGCAATGGTTTGCATACCATAATCGAGATCTAAATTGAGCGCGTCACTGCGCCAGTTTGGATCTAATTTATCTACATTTTTATCATCATGGGCTTGCGACTGACTCATAAATATTCCGTTGCTTTGATTGGTATTTTCATTGATATAAAATGACTGCTTATTCTTCTGATTATCGACCGAATGCATCAGCGTTATCATATCATGTCAACTTATTCCACACAGCTGGTTTCAAGCGATGGTTAAATATTATTTTTGAATACACATCTACCTCTTTCTTAACAACAGATGAAAGAGAGACGATAAGTAAATAATGACTGGATAAGTCGCTGAATCTAACAAAAATAACGTATTTATAATAGGCATAGATGACGACAGCTGATAAGCTTAGCGGCGATTTAATTTTTGCCTTGGGCGATATTGTTATACGCTTCGTAATCAGTGCTATCATCGGTAAAATAAACGATGCACTAGCGCATGTCCTTCATTCAATTGATAGTCTTTTTAATGGGCTAAAAATGAGGACATGCCCTCACGCTTACTTTCTAACAAATACTTCTTTATGTAAGGCTCACTAAGGTAATTCATTTATGTCGATGTTCAGTATAGAACCAAGCAACTTATCGTTGAGTCTAACACTCGGACTAACCTTAGGTCTTAGTGGATGTCAGGTTTTGCCAAAACAGCCGCACTTACCTGAGAGCCAAGCATTATCAGCACGAGTACATGACTTATATCAACAAGAAGACAATCAAGAAACTGGACGCAGTGACACAGTAGCAACCAATGACGTTGATTTGGTAGCATCGATTAGTGAACAGAATGATATTCACCCAGATTTATCCGGCTATCACCCCATTGTAACTGGTGCCAATGCTTTTGCTTCTCGCAGTATATTAACGGACATGTCCACACGTAATATCGATGCGCAGTATTATATTTGGCATAATGACCAAGCTGGTCAGCTATTACTGAAAGATCTGTGGGAAGCGGCTGAACGCGGCATCATTGTACGTTTATTATTAGATGATTTTAATAATGATGCCACCTTCGATCAGCATTTATTACGTTTTTCCAGTCACCCGAATATTGCGGTACGAATCATCAATCCGCTGATGCACCGTAAGTTTCAAACATTAAACTACGTCACAGGTCTGCCACGTATCAATCGCCGCATGCACAATAAAAGCATGACTTTTGATAAGCAGATTACCATTATTGGGGGACGTAATATTGGCAATGAATATTTAAGCAATGACCAAAATAGTCAATTTGCGGATTTGGATGTTTTACTCATCGGTAAAGTCGTCGCAGATATTGACAACAGTTTTTCAAGCTATTGGTCATCACCTTTGTCATTTGACATCGAAACTTTAGTGAAGCCTGACAACAATACAGCGCCTGATTTCCTAGCGGCACTGGACAAGCTCGATCAGGGCGAAAAAGGTAGCGACAATAATTTGACGGTGTATAAAGAAGCGCTAGAAGAGTCAACGATAGACAGTGACTTGGTCAATAAACGCGTGCCTTTTCGCTGGACAGATATGCAGTTTTTGAGTGATGATGTGGGCAAGCTGACCAAAACAGTACCAGCGGATACCAATTTGGTGCATCAATTACGTACCTTATTAGGCAGCCCAACCAAAAAGCTAACCATCATTTCCTCTTACTTTGTACCCACCAAAGATGGTGTCAATACTTTAGTGCAATTGGCTGAAGCTGGTATCGAGATTAAGATTTTGACCAACTCATTTGATGCGACCGACGTGACTGCTGTGCATTCTGGCTATAGTCAATGGCGACCTAACTTGCTGCGCGCTGGTGTCAAAATCTACGAGCTAAAATCCACCGCCTCTGAGGAAAAACGCGAAAACAAGCTTTGGAAAGCTCGTAGTCAATCCTCAACCAGTTTACATGCAAAAACGTTTGCCGTTGATGACTATCAAGTATTCATTGGCTCCTATAATGTCGACCCTCGCTCTGCCAATATCAATACAGAGATGGGTGTGATCATCAATGATGATGAGCTGGCAAAACAATTGCATGGTGCGCTGAGCGATGACCTGCTAAACCAAGCTTATGAAGTCAAACTATCAGATAATGGTAAGCTACAGTGGCATACTATGGAAGACGATAAAAAAGTGGTTTACGATTCAGAGCCACGCGTCGATATCAGCGATCATGTCTGGCTGACTATCATGTCATGGCTACCTATTGATTGGTTGCTATAGCTGCCACCATCAAAAGCACTCTAAAACCTAGTCATATTTAAATAATAACAGCGTTATCGAGTGATTCTTTGACCCAATTTTTTTAGTTTGAATACTTTTTAATTTGAGTGCTTTTCATTTAAGCACTATTCATTCAAGTGCTTTTAACTCCGATGCTTATTGCTCAATAACTGTTAGCTCAAACGTCTTTATTTTTTCGGCAAATCATTATTTCTCATATTGATTTGTCGTTTTTTATTATAGCCGGTTATCCAGATAATAATCGGCTTAACGAATACTATTATATGTGGATGCGCGACCTATTATGCCTTCTCGTTCTCAATATGCAATGATGTCTTCTAAAGACAGAAACACTGTACTGTTTATCTGCTTTAGCAGCGCAGTCGCGTTTTTTGATTTTTTGATTTATTTATATCTAGCAGATATCATGGCGACCGCTTTTTTCCCTGCTAATATCGACCCAGCTATTACAAAGGTGCAAGGGCTTGGTCTATTTGCAATTGGCTATTTGGCACGCCCACTTGGCGGTATCATCTTTGGTCGTTATGGTGATATCAAAGGCCGAAAACCCATACTGTTGATCAGTATATTAGTGACGGCGGCCAGCTTGTTGGCGATGGCTTGCTTACCTACCTATGGGCAATGGGGGTTGATTGCACCAACCTTATTTATAGTCTTGAGGCTGATACAAGGCATGGCATTTGGTCTTTATGTGCCACTCGCTTGGGTTTTTGTGGCAGAGCATGTGCCGCGCCAATATTCGTCAGTATCTTGTAGCTATGTCACCGCCAGTTTTTATGTAGGCGTGTTGTTTTCTAATGCCTTTTTTCTTTGGTTAACCAATTCTATGACGACTGAGCAATTGGCTAATTACGGCTGGCGCTTGCCATTTTTCATCGCGGCTATTCTGAGTTTATTACCATTACTGGCGTGGCGATGGATAGATGAGTCACCCTTTTTTCTGGAAATGAAAAACTCAAAACCAAGCGATTATGTTGCCAAACCCTTCAATTTACTCTTTAAGCATTGCAAGCATTCGCTATTTATCGGCATGGTTCTCACGCTTATTGTTTCTAGCATCACGACCGTTGTTGTGCTATTGCTACCCGATTTGATTGAATTACGTTTTACCTTAGACAGCGATTTATTTGGATTCTCACACAGTCTGGGTATTGTGTTCATGGTTTTTGGTTGTATTTTTTATGGGATAATATCTAACCACCAAAACTTCGGTAAGATTCTGACGGTTGGCTCTATTCTTTTGATCGCTCAGATGTTTGCCTTTTTTTACCATCTGCAAGCCAGCGGTGACTACATCCTCATTATGTATGCGCTTTTAGGCTTCTGTGCTGGCATCGTTGGGATGATACCTGCCATCCTTGTACAGTTATTTCCGACCAATGTACGACTAACAGGAATGGCTTTTTGTTATAATATCGCCTACGGTATTGTTGGAGTGCTTGTGCCTTTCGGGCTGGGTTATGCCACTTTGTATGTGAGTTTCTCACCAGCGCTCTACATTGCATTTATCGGTTTTATCGGCATAATAATGGGTATTTATTTTTATAATTTGCCTGAATTCAAAAAAATCGACCACATTATTTAGCTAGTAGCTGCCTATTATCTGCATAACGATTGAAATTAAAAAATTAAGGTGCAATCGTATGTCTCATACATTGCACCTTGTTCATTTATTTAAGATACCAATATTAAAATATTAAGGCTCAAAACCATGGTTGATATGACCAACAAACGTCTTTCCGTTGCACCCATGATCGACTGGACAACGACGGATTATCGTTATTTTGCTCGGCTTTTTAATCCGCATGTTTATTTGTACACCGAGATGATCAGTACGGGCGCGCTGATACATGGCAATCGAGCACGGCATCTGCGCTTTGATACGCTTGAACATCCGCTTGTACTACAGTTGGGCGGAGCAGATATTAGCGAGATGACGCAATGTGCTGAATTTGCGCAGCAGCATGGTTATGATGAGGTCAATATCAATGTTGGTTGTCCCTCTGATCGCGTGCAGCATAATAAGATTGGTGCTTGCCTCATGGCGGAGCCTAATACGGTTGCCGATTTGGTCAAGCACATGCAAGCGGCGGTCGATATCCCAGTAACCGTGAAGCATCGTATTGGTATCGATGATTTTGACAGTTATGAGTTTATGGTGGATTTTGTAGAAAAAGTGGCAGCAGCGGGTTGTACACGCTTTATTGTCCATGCACGTACTGCATGGCTACAAGGGCTTAGCCCCAAGCAAAATCGCGAGATACCACCGCTACGTTATGAGGATGTCTATCGTCTCAAACAAGACTTTCCACAGCTCGATATCGAGATTAATGGCGGCATCGATACTGTTAAAGACATCGAAGCACATTTGCAGCATGTGGATGGCGTGATGATTGGTCGCGCGTTTTATCACAACCCTTACCTATTAGCAGAAACCAATAGCTTATGGAACGAACCAGCACCTAAGCGTTCAGATATTTTAGCGCAGCTGTATCCGTATATGGAGGCGCAGATTGCTAAAGGTGAAGCACTGCCAACGATGACAAGACATTATTTAGGGTTGTTTCAAGGACTGACGGGTGCGCGCAAATGGCGACAGGCGTTAAGTGGTAAACCTCAGCTAACAATCGACGATATCAAACGGGCAGCGGATGAGGTGTTACTACTAAATCCTGATGCTTAAGAAAATTCATCATTATGATGACAGCTATAAAAGTGTAATAATAACGCCGAAATAGCCATTATTTATTTAGGCGGTTTGCGCAATATATTGCCACATCGCCGCCCCATTATTCACGATATGCAATAATATCGGCAGTAACAGCGAGCCTGACTTGATACGCGCGTAGCAAAATATCAATGCCAGTACCACGATGGTACTGATTTCATAAATACCATACTGCACATGGATCACCGCAAATATCAAGCTGGTCACGACGCTTGCTACGATCGCCCCTCGATGCTTTGAATAAGTTGACGAGGTAAATTGCTCTGCGATCGCTGACCATAATAGACCACGAAATATCAACTCTTCATAGATTGGCGCGACAATAACCATTGCAAATATCAATAGCCATACTGAGCTGACAGACTGATATAAAGGGTCAACGAAGAGCAATGGCGATTTATCAAGTAAATAAGTCAATGCCTGACTGCCAATCATAAATATCAATAGCAGCCCAAGCAATCCCATACCCACCGCAAATGAGAACGGCTTTAGCGCTAAATACTGCCGACTATCGCCGCCTCTTACACGGATCACCAAAAGGCTAATAGCGATCAATAGCACGCAGCCTATAATAATAGAGAGGCTGACCACAGTGCCATCGTTACTACCAAAAAAGAAGATATCAGCCATGGTTGAATTTTTAGCAGCCGGTAAGACCAGCTTACCAGCGATATACACGCCTAGCAGCTGACTGATAAAAAATGCCATTAGCATACCAACAGTCAGTAGAAAGACACCCAATCGTGAAAATAGCGGCGTGCGCTTAGGCGGCGTATTAAGATTGTGCGTACCAGTAGCATTTTTTAGCATAAAGTCATTACTCAAACGGATATTTTGTTAGCTCGCATCTAGGGCGTGTCCTCAATTCAATCGATTATCCTCTAAATGAGTTAAAAATGGCTAAATTTTGCCAAACATCGTTAAATAGCTTATCAATATCTCGATATTATTTGCGCTACTTTCCTTGTTTGACGGCAATTTATCTCATTTTTATGACCATTTTTAAAATGAGGACACGCCCTAGCATAAGCAATAATGAGCAGAAATAGTCATCAGCAATTATGTTGGTAATTGCTGCTCAATCAATGATAATACTTGCTGAGAGACCGACTCTGGATACTCAAGTGGAAACATATGACCACCGGCATGGGTCTCATAAGGAATATTCAAACGCGACTTTATTTGTTGCGGAAATCGGCGTTTTAAAAAGATACTGTCTTGACCGATAATCAAAGTAACAGGCGGCTTTGGTCCATGATTTGGTGCCAGCCAATACCAAGATGGATTGGTGCGAAAGACAGCGACCTCACTGGCTTTCGGAATCGCCAATGTCACTTTGCCATCCGCACGTTCGTGTAGCCCATGCTCGATATAGCCTTGAAAACTGCGTTCATCAAAGTTTTTGAAAAAGCCTTTATGCCGCATCTTATCGTACGCATCTGCGCGGCTCTCCCAGACATCACGGCGATGCTTAGACACGCCAGCTGGTGACAATTTATCCATCAGGCGGTTATTCATCATCGGCAATCTATCCGCCGTCTTTGCCAAATGCCATAGCAAGCTCACTTTGCCATAAATCCAAGGCGGATCCATGAGTACCGCTTGGGCAAAGTGCTGCGGCGCACGATACAATGCCTGCAAGGTACACATCGCACCCAGCGAATGACCCACTGCCACTACTTGCGACACGCCATGCTTCTCACAGGTATTTTTGACACTATCAATAATCTGCTGTGTAAGGCTGCGCCAATGATCATCGACTGGATAATCAGGCGTTGCACCCAGCATGGCAATATATTCAATAGTAAAAAATTCTGCTAACTTCTCAAAAAATGGTTGATAAACCGCACTTGGCATCCCATTAGCATGAGCAAAATGCAGGACAGGTTTGTTGGTTATTATAGAGACAGGTAAAGCAGTAAAAGTTGGCAAATTAATTTTATCACTCATGACAAGCTCTCTTCGATTTAAGTCGCTATTTAGGGTATTTTTTATAATCATTGAATCTCATATACAATTAAGGCTGAGCATAATCATACGCTCAGCCTCAACAATCATACACAGTAAATCTCAAACATAAAACGCTTAACGCATCTGCGCATTACCTTCTTCTTGCGGTAAAACATCAAGGCTGACACTAGAGCCAATGCCCGCCCCCAATTTAACAGCAAAGCGGTCCATGAATAATTGGAACGGATCTGTTGGGCTATAATTGATGACATTATCCAGCTCTAACTGCTTTTCTAAGCTAGCGATGCTGCCTTTCTTATCGGCTAAGCCAAGCTCAATCGACTGCTCGCCTGTCCAGAATAATCCTGAGAACAGTTTATTTTGTTCAGGATTTTTGAGACGATCACCGCGACCTTCTTTCACTGCATTAATGAAATGCTTGTGGGTGTTGTCCAATACTTTTTCGACATGTTTTTCTTCATAATCCGTTAACGGACGTGACAAACTTAAGATGTCTTTGTATTCACCAGCAGTAATCGTACGATCTTCTACGCCAACTTTATCCATCAAACCTTTGATGTTATAGCTTGGCATAATCACGCCGATAGAGCCAACCAAACTAGATGGGTTCACATAAATCTCATCCGCCGCAGAAGCAATATAATACGCGCCAGAAGCACCCATATCACCAATCACTGCATAGAGTTTTTTGTCTGGATATTCTTTACGCAAATCCATCATGGTCTGCCAAATCTCATCAGACTGTACTGGTGAGCCACCAGGTGAATTGATATCCAATGCTACCGCCTTTGAATTGCTATTTTCAAAAGCACGGGTCAATGCCTCATTGACATCATAAGCGTTGGCCACATCGCCACTACTAATGACACCTTGTAGCTCAACCACAGCTAAATGCGGCTTGCTCGTGTCGACACCATCTAAACCTGTTGGCGCGCTGCTGCTGCAACTACGACCAAGCGTCAGAAATATCAGTAAAATATAACCAAAGGTCAATAGTTTAAAAAAGATACTCCAGCGACGGGCGCGGCGTTGCTCGACCACACTAGCCAATAAAGTGTTTTCAAGCAATCGCCATTCTTGTCCACTCGGCTGGCTTGGCGGCGACATCGGTACTGGCTGATTTGCCGAATTGTCAGGACGTTTGTTAGGGTCTGGTGGCCAGTTGGGCATATAACTTCCTAAGTCAGAAACAGTCTAAAGCAATAAAAAGAGAAGATAGAAATACAGTCAGTAATAAGGAGCTGCTTGTCACTCCAAATACGGTCACAGTCATCTATATTCATAGGCTGCTAAGTATGGTGGTATTTCAATCATGGTTCAATAGTATAACTGGGAAATATCACTATATTGTAACATTGATTAGATAAGCGATATTTTTATGGCGTCATATTGGTAGTATCTACTGCCGCATTGAGAGACAACGTTGCTTCTAGCATTTTGTCATCATAAGTGATCATTTCATTAATAGTTTGACGATTTATCACCTCAGCAGTTATCTGTGATGTGCTATGTCCTAGCCATGTCACATTATAAAAAGTGCGTGGTTGCTCAGGTGGTTCAACTGGACATAACAATGTCCACATTTGCCAAATACGCTGATGAGTATCTGCATTTAATATCAGACGTGCCTGAGGCATATTGGCTTGATGAGTCGGTGGCTGGCTACTTGATGTGAGTGTCTGCGCAGTGGCAGGTATTGATTTGAGTGGATCAGCCGCATTATATTTTAATACCCTTATGGGCAAGCTGGCATCTATAGCCACCGTACAATCCCAAACACTCGGACTGTCTATGTTGCTCCACCCTGTCAATGCTTGTATGGACAAATCACCATTGCCCAACTGCCATGTTTTGCCTTGTTCACAGCGTTGCACACTGATATTCGTAATGTCCTTGGATTGGCTAGTGACTTTATAGGCTTTCTGAAATGCAGACCAATGATCAGAGCGCCCTGCTTGCCAATACTGACTAATAGGTAAACGCTGATTAAGCTGAAAAACCGTCAAAGGCAACAGCTCAGAAGCACTAGCATTAGTAGAAGCAGAAGCATTAGAAGCTAAATACGTCTTATCAGTAGTAAGCGTATCCGTCAATCCAGCACTACTACTCTGCACGACTATACCTTCTAGTGTATCAACTGACAAGCTACCCAGCTGCTGCGCCAATGTCATCGACAGCTTATTCGCCGTTAGATTACTGGGCATCGTTCGTGCGGCATTGGGTCTGTGGTCAGATAAAAATAGCCAGCTGATGTTGTTCTTATGCGTATCTGTTGTGGATGACTGCTCATTATTGACAACAGGATACTGCAACAAAGCAGCGCTTATATAGGGATCACCCGTTGATAAGATATACAAGGTCGGTATCGTCGTTAGTGATTGCTGATTGGCATATACCGTCATCATTAATAAGGTTAGCGGCGGCATTGCCAGCCAACGACTGATAAATCCTCGTGGTAGTAGCCATGGCAACATACTTAATAGTACCATCAGTAATATGGCGACATTCACGGGGGTATAAAGCCACGCTTCTGACAATGCTGGTAATGAGGTTAACCACGTTATCAGTTCATGCAATTTTGCGACAGTGGCGCTAACGAGCAGCCAAATACTATCAGCAATAGCAGGTGATAAAAGATAGCAAAGCCCTGCTAACAGATTAAGCGGCACAATCACCCAACCAAATAAACCGATAGCAAATAGATTGATGACAAGACCCCACAGCGACGCCTTGCCAAATAATAGCAATGTAATAGGCAGTAAAGTAATAAATAGCCAAAACTGTAATTTGAATACACGTTTGCCTATTATCCAAACACGCTTGAACGCAGTATCTACTACACTGGCACTATGAGCAGATGCCGTTTCTGATATGACAGCTGATTGCGTATATGATGCATCATCATATTTAAGGAGTAATGCCACTGCGATAAAAGATAGCCAGTACCCTGCCTGCCATAATACGTAGGGATCAAGCCATGCCATCAACACTGCCAAGGCAAACAACACCCGCATCGTACTAACCGGCAATAATGTTAAACGTACCAAACCTATCGCGAATAACATCCATGCGGTACGAGCAGCGGGTACATCAAAACCAGTAAATAGCGCATAAATAAAAGCAGCAGCGATCATTACCCACCAGCGCACTTGCCAACGCGGTACATAACGATAAACCTTTGGCCATAGCCTATCAAAAAGCAACACCGCCGCACCCGCCAGCATAATCGCTAAAAACAATACATGAGTGCCAGAGATAGCCAGCAAATGTGAAATACCAGCCAGTTGATACAAATCCTTGGTATCGCGATTGATTAAACTGCGATCACCTGTGAGCAAACTTAGAGTGACCGCTTTTGCCTGTTGCGCTGCTGTGGTCTGTGTCGACCAATCTTGATAAAAATGCTGGCGTAATTGCCAACGCCCTTGATTAATATAAGTCTGAAAACGCTGAAGATATGAAGAAGAGGCAAACGCTGGCTTTGATACCTCAGTATTGGTGACATTTGATGTGCCAACGGTCAATATATTAGCGACTCCATCAATATGACGACCTCGCAGCCAGCGATAACTGTCAAAACCAGATGGATTGCTCAACGCTTGCTCAGAGGTCGCCAGTGGTGCAAGCGCTAAACTCATAAACAGCTGATCGCCAGGTTGTAAGTAATTTAAGCGATCAAACGGATTATTGTCCAAATTTTTCTTGGATGATTGTTTTGATGAATTTTTTGGATAACCATTGAGCAATACACGGTACGTGCCATCCTTACCGTTATTGTTATTTGAGTTATTTTCATACAATCTATTATTGCTTAGGCTATTATTTTCATCTATTAGAAAGTTACTGGTCATGGCATCTAAATCTTCAACCGCCAACGCCGACACCAAGGGTGATATATCACTAATGACAGCAACTTGTCGATAGCCACTGTCCGTGGCGACGTCATAAACGCTGTCACTTATCCCTTCGATAGTGACTAATACTTGCACACGCATTGGCTCAGTGATTTCTGTTAATTCTGCTTGTTGATGGCTGATCAGTGCTTGCAGCGCACTGCCAATGATTAATCCAATTGCCAATAAAGCAACTAAAACATGAGTCAAGATACGAAAGAAGAGTTTAGATTTATGTGAAGTATTATATGAAGGATTACGTGAAGAGAGACCAGCAGTATGTTGCGATAAATGGCTAGTTTTTGCAGAAGGTACATTAAACTGGGCAATAACCATCAGGATAATAGCAAAAATAATGAGCGACAAAAATAAGATGGAGGTATTCAATATATCCATTAACGATGAACTAGTGGGTATCGCCATACTATCTGCGACTGCCAAAACGCCCATCATGGCGATAATAATCAAGCTACCAATCAACCAGTACACCAGCGCTCCTTGCTTGATGAGGTGAATATTAGTTTTTGCCTAAATAAAGCCATTTATGATGATAAATAGCCACTTAATATGACGAAAATGTACCAGAACACCAAAACACAGATTGATACTTAAACCAGCAACAACAACTGATACGTCATGCAATAGCATTTATATAACTATTACCCTATACTGACTGACATATTGCGATGATGATAATCTAACATCATTATCCTCTATATCCTCAGCTGTACACTTTATGAATAATATTACTTTATAGCAGACCATCAATGCGATTGAGCGGACTGTAGCTAACGATTACAAAAGGCGATCCTGTGCCCCAAAAACGTCTGAAAGACCTGCTTCCCACGCCAGAGAAAATCTTAGAAAGTCGCACCTTAAAACTGTTCGCACCGCATTTGGCTGATCCACGATTATGGCACTTTAATCGACATAGCTTAAATAAAGCGGTCTATATCGGGGTGCTTAGTGCATTTTTCCCATTACCAGGGCAGATGCTACTGGCTCTGGTCGGCTCATTAATTTTTCGTGCCAATGTTCCCATGGCACTCGGCTTGACTTGGATTACCAATCCACTCACGAGCTTGCCCATCTTTTATGCAGGCTATTATATCGGTGCCAAAATCCTTGACGTACCGATGATTAGTCTGCGGCTTATCGGCAGGATGATTGCTGATTTTAGCTTATGGGCACTGTCAGATGGTGCAAATCCATTTATTACCTATCGCGGCACGGTATCGATTGCTGCTTTTTGCATAGGCTTGACGATCTTAGCGATTGTGACCAGCATCATTTGTGGACTGGCATTTAAGGCCGTTTGGCGCTACAAAACCGTCGTGAGCTGGCAAAAACGTCAGCAAGAACCTTCTGATAAACCGCCTAAAATCTAATATATGCTGCTGTTATCAAGTCATGGTAACCATAACGTAGCGAACCACCCTTTACTTTCAACCATTCGCTAACGATAGCAATCTAGATCACCATCTATTATCGATTTTTCTATGCTATGTCTCGATATCACCTTAAGCTGGCTATGACCTAAAAACAAAAGCCATTTTCTTTGCTGATACCCATCACTCTGCTTCTTTATTCTTTTCTATGGCAGCGAGGATGTTGTCCGTAAGGCTAGTGTCCATCACGAAAACTTCAACCACTTTTTCATCTTTAAGCAATGTATAACGTTTGCCCGTTGCACTGTCTTGAGCTTTTAGATCATAATCAACGCCAGCCAAAGTAATGGCATCAAAAACGGGTGTTAATAAATCTATTTGTGCCTGTTTATCAATTGTTTCGAATAACGTCACATCCATATAGGGTGTTAAAGGTTCATTGCCTTCTTCGGCACTGCCAAAAGCAGCGATTGGGTCGTCATCTCTATCCATCATAATAGTCCTTCTTTAATAAATTGGTGGCATTTTGCAGCCCCATTTTGCGTTTATATTTATTAAAAACTTCGTGTCTGTTGAACATAATATTATCGTTCTAGGGTATATCCTCATTTAATAATAATGATGATAAAAGCAAGACAAATTGCCGTTAAACAAGAGAAATAACACAGATCATAGTAAATATTAATCAGCAGTTCAGTTCAACGACGTTTGATAAAGTTTAGCCCATGTAGATATCCATTGACTTAAATCAGGACACACCCTACTACTTAGCAACCATAACCATTTACGCTATTAAACTTAAAACGTTAAAAAATACAGCGTTAAAAAACAGTTAATACTGCTCCCAATGACCATTACGTAGCAATAACTGACGATCCGCCAGCGCTGCTAGATTGCGATCATGTGTCACCATTAATAGTGCGGTTTGCATGGTATTTTGCAGCTCTGATAATAATCCAAACACGCTTTGCGCATTGTCATAGTCCAAATTACCAGTTGGCTCGTCTGCCAAAATAAGCGACGGCTTCGTAACCAAAGCACGGGCAATAGCCACACGCTGACGCTCGCCGCCCGATAGCTCACCAGGTCTATGCGCCAGACGATGCTCAAGTCCGACACTTTCTAGTATCGCAATTGCTTGCTCTCTTGCTGAAGTCGTTGAGACCTCTGGTCGCATCAATAACGGCATCGCAACGTTTTCAATGGCAGTAAATTCGGCTAATAAGTGATGAAACTGATAAATAAATCCCAGATGCTTGTTACGCATGGCACCGCGCTCAGTTTCATTCATGCTATTTAACAATTGACCATGTAGCCAGACCTCACCGCTGGTTGGCGTATCAAGACCACCAAGCAAGTGTAGCAAAGTGCTCTTGCCTGAACCACTGGTGCCAACGATGGCGATGCGCTCGCCAGCATGGACGATCAAATCCAAGCCAGTCAGTACTTGCGTACTAACCGCCCCTTCATCATATATCTTGTTGATATTTTTCGCCTCTAAAATGGCAGACATAGCGCTTCCTTTATTTTATTTTTTTCGATACTTATTTCAATACTGAGTCTGATACTTAGTTCAGTATTTAGTCCCATACTTAGGCATTTGAGATTACTCGTAGCGTAGTGTCTGGGCAGGCTGAATCTTAGCCGCTCGGCGTGCTGGATAAATGGTTGCCAAAAAGCTCAGTACGAAAGACGCACCTGTAATCAATACCACATCTAGTACACGCAACTCTGATGGCAAATAATTAACAAAATACGCATCAAACAAGTTCAAATTAAAGACTTGATTAATAAAGCCTAAAATATCACTCACTGTAAGCGCAAATATCACGCCCAGTATCGTGCCAGCAATCGTACCAATCACACCGATGACCACGCCTTGCACCATAAACACTTGGGTAATCAAACGAGGAGATGCACCAAAAGTTTTTAGAATCGCAATATCCGCCTTTTTATCAGTTACGAGCATCACTAGGCTGGAGACAATATTAAAAGCTGCTACTAAGATAATTAAAAATAGCAGCAAGCCGACCATGGCTTTTTCCATTTGAATCGCACCAAATAGGTTGCCATGCGTTTGTGTCCAATCATTAGGATACAATTGCTGAGGGGCAATAGCGGCGGCTTTTTCTGCTGCCATCGGAGCGGTAAAGATGTCATTGAGCTTCATACGCACACCCTGCGCGCCATCTGGCAGACGCAACAGTTTTGCCGCATCACCCATCGGGATAAATGCCATGAGGCTATCCACTTCTGGACTGATGGTAAAAATACCTGTCAAGGTAAAGCGCTTGAATCGTGGTATCACGCCAGCTGGTGAAGGCGATGCCTCTGGCAGCACTAACGTCACTTTATCACCCAGTTGCAGCCCTAGAGACTGTACCATCTCTTCACCCAGCACAATATTGAACTCACCACTTTGTAAAGTATCAATACTGCCTTGAACCATGTGTTCATTGATAATAGAGACATCTTTTTCGTATTCAGGATCGACACCAGTGACCATAATCCCTGCAACCTGACCGTTTGACGTCAACATCCCTTGCAGTTGAATAAAAGGCGCTACAGCTGCCACTTCAGGATCTTCTTTAATTTTATCAGCCAATTGCTTCCAATCACTGATAATCTCGGTGGAAACGACCGTTGCTTGCGGGACCATACCCAAAATACGGGTTTTTAACTCCCGATCAAAACCATTCATGACTGATAGCACCGTGATCAATACGGCAACCCCAAGAGTCAAACCAATCATCGAGATCAGCGAGATAAAGGAGATAAAACCATTACTACGCTCTGCTCGGGTGTATCGTAAGCCGATAAACAACGCTAAAGGACGAAACATATTCAAACTCTTTATCTTATCTACGTGCGACTTTATATATACTATACAACGAGCAACAGCAAATGCATCTCACACCTGCACTTGCCATAGTCACATATAAATCGAACACAAAAACAGGGTTTCAGACGAGCCAAAGACAGCCGTCAAAAGGGAGCTAGTTTGACACAATTTGGCTGATATGTACCAGTCATTAGCAAAAACTGGGCGTATTTTTTAATAAAAAACTGGCTTTTGTTACTATTTTTTATGAGGGGCTTGCTATTACTTGCTTCAATACCTATATATTGTATGCTAAGGACAATTGTCATTAACCATTCATTTCATTGTTGTTTGTTGACCCTTTACTGATGACAACGTTGCCAACTATCATAAATATATCGTGTTAAATAGAGCCTTATGATAGCCAGCAATAGCCGTTTCAGGTCCAAACCTCACGCTGACTAATTTTGAGTATCTTCATGACCATTAATTATCAATATAAAAACGTCCAATCTCCCACCAAAATCACCATGACTGATGAGCAATCTGCAGGTCACGCCGATCATTGGAGTATTCTGACCGATGACATGAGTCATGACGTGCCAGAATGGCTACAAAAAATGATCGAAAAGGCGGCCATGCCTAAAGGCCTCAATAGCAATGTCAGCGCTCAAGACAGCTGCCTATTGCTGTCTGAAAACCAGCCTTGTCATATCAATCAAGTATTGGCCATGAAAAATGGCAAACCTGAATGCTTTATCAATGCTTATCCTTGTGTCGATAGCCCGTATGGACTCAATTGTAAGATTGAGCGCATCATTGCCAATGACAATTCACACGATGCTGTATTACGCTTGCGTACCGCTGATGGCAGTATTATTTACGCCTTTGACCAGCTCTACACCACCAATCGCCATTTATATCAGCGAGACACGTCTTACTTTGTGAACTTTAGCGCTTGGGCACATGAGATTAAGCTAAGTGAGCAAAACGAAGTCATCATGGTTGAAGATCAAGAAGCGATCCGCTATCACCGTGCATTTAACGACATCGTTGCCGCCAATGATGGAAAAATACCCGATGATCTACAAGAGCAAATCAAAGAATGGAAACCAGAGACCAAAGCGCAAATGGCGCCAGTTGAGATCAACTTAGGTCACATGTGTGCCTATCTATTTGGTGATACTTTGGGACAAGAAGATGAAGCATGGTGCCAAGGTCAGGTGCTCGGCAAGCAAGAAACAGTGTTTAATGATAAATCCATTATTCTGTTTGATGTCGTGATACTACGCGAACAAGATGCCGATCCTTTCGTGATTCGTATCGGCGCGCTCAATACGCCAGAGACGGCTTCTATTAAAGTGCATGACTACGTACAAGCGAACGTCTGGCTACAAGCTGCCATCTATAAAGAAAACCAGCAAAGTGCGGCGCAGCAATCAAAAGCCAGTTAACTACTTTACGAGTCATCCGCTACTTTTAATAATGACCATTAAATGTATCATCAAATAAAAAGCCCCTAATAAGCATTAGGGGCTTTTTGTCTTCTTACAATCATCGGGATAAAACCCTACAAATATAAAATTAAGCCATGGTCGTCATTGATTTGATACGAGTATATAGCTCTTTTTGTTCAGCACTTGGGCGTGCCGTTTGTACTGCCATCAGTTGTGACATATCGCCTTCAACACGAATTTTACCACCCATAAAAGCACCCATAATTTCATTGGTATCGAAATCAGTGATGATTGATTGCAAGATACTGCGGTCAAGCAACAATGTGGTTGTCGCTGCATCGTTCAAGCCGCGATGCAATAAACCGTTTGCAAAGTTTGCTTCGATGTCTTGCTCAGTATCAGAGACTTTTAGGTTGACGATCATATTCGCCAGTGCTGGCGGCAAATTTAGCTCGCCTGCCTCATTACCCATTTGCTCAACTTGCTCAAACCACTCATCTGTCAAAAAAATTGCCATATTATTGTCCTTAATTGGTGTTATTTCAGGCTACCGTTGTTTGGCTCACTCGCCTGACTGGATATCAAGTGATAAAATAGTTGCTCATAATAGCAGTATAAAAACTGCTATCATCACTTATATTTAGCCTCATTATAAGGGCCGACTTGATGATAAGTAAAACTTATTTAGAGTGCTTATGCAGCCATTGTTACAAAAATACTGCTGGTCATGATATCTAAGCGCAGTAATTACTGTCCCTCTATCACCAAAATGTATTCCTAGAATCGTGATAAAATTGGGTATAAAATAGACAAATTGCACAGCTATAATAAGTTGCTTGCTAAGATTTTTACCAAAGAGTTTGTATTTTGCCGCATAGTTCTGATGATATTTGATTAGGATTGCGTTACAATACCCTTAAACAGAGTCGGGAGTTTTAACTAAACATTACGCAAACATGTTTTTTTGTCAGCCGCCGCTAGCATACGTCTATGGTCAGTACATTTTTATGGCCCTATGGATATTGGTATCTATCTTCATTAGTACAGAATTTTTGGTAATAATTAAGATAAATACTTCACCTCTTTAGATGTTTGATGCTCAAAAACGGCGCATCTTCTTATTCACCTTAATGATTTATTAACAATCCTACTATCGACCAGCTGTGAGTGTCGTGCGTTTAAAACGCCTTTATGCCTCAATACCAGCTGATACAAAGTGAAAGCTTAGATTGATAGTTAATAATATTATGGTGATAAGCGAGACAAAAAACAGCATGTGCCGCGATTCTATTTTTATCTGACTATTACTTTTATGATGCAGATAGCGCGGAGAGTTAGTTAATTCTGTTGATAATTCGGGCTGTAAAGGAATCATCCAATGAGTTTACAAAACACAGCAGTCGCCCCAGTTGACCGTGAGTACGAAATTACTATCGTAAGATTCTTTACGATAATGGCCGTGGTATGGGGCATCGTCGGCATGAGTATTGGTGTGTTCATTGCTTCACAGTTAGCATGGCCATCACTTAACTTTGACATTCCATGGCTGACATTTAGTCGTTTAAGACCGCTACATACCAATGCGGTCATTTTTGCGTTCGGTGGCTCTGCCCTGTTCGCAACGTCTTACTATATTGTTCAGCGTACCTGTAAAACAAGGTTATTTGCTCCTTATTTAGCTTGGTTTACCTTTTGGGGTTGGCAAGCCGTTATCGTATCAGCGGTTATTACCCTACCTTTAGGTTTAACATCGACCAAGGAATACGCTGAGCTTGAGTGGCCAATCGATATTTTGATTGCCTTGGTATGGATCTCTTATGCCATTGTTTTCTTCGGTACGCTCATCAAACGTAAAACCTCACATATTTATGTGGCTAACTGGTTCTTTGCAGCCTTTATTATTACGATTGCATTACTGCATATCGTAAACAGCATGGCGATTCCTGTTAGCGCATTTAAGTCTTACTCGTTATTTGGCGGTGCGACCGATGCGATGGTGCAGTGGTGGTACGGACATAACGCGGTAGGTTTTTATCTAACGGCAGCTTTCTTAGGAATGATGTATTACTTCGTTCCAGTACAGATTGGTCGTCCTATTTATTCTTACCGTTTGTCTATCGTTCACTTTTGGGCATTGATTGCGTCATATATGTGGGCTGGTGGTCACCATTTGCATTATTCAGCGCTTCCAGATTGGACGCAGTCTCTAGCAATGGTATTCTCAATCATTCTATTTGCGCCATCTTGGGGTGGTATGATTAACGGCGTGCTAACACTATCGGGCAGCTGGGATAAGTTACGTACCGATCCGATCATTCGCTTTATGATTGTGGCATTGTCGTTCTATGCGATGTCGACCTTTGAAGGTCCAATGATGTCGATTAAGACAGTGAATGCGTTATCGCATAACACGGATTGGACAGTCGGTCACGTACACTCAGGTGCACTTGGTTGGGTAGGTATGATTACCATTGGTTCGCTATATGTACTGTTACCACGTATTTATAACAAACCTAAGATGTATTCTATCAGCTTAATCACCACGCATTTTTGGTTGGCGACAGCGGGTACTATTTTCTATATCGTATCTATGTGGATTTCAGGTATTGGCCAAGGCATGATGTGGCTAGCTACTAATCCAGACGGTACATTGGTATATAGCTTCGTTGATACAGTTGAGTTCTCACATTTCCCATATATTGGTCGTGCTTTTGGTGGCTTCTTGTATGTATCGGGTATGTTTGTGATGGCATATAACGTTTATAAAACACTTAAAATGCCAGAAGGTAAGCCTGTCGATATCGCAGATCCTACTGATCATGAACCTAGTGTTGATAAACCCTCAGCAGCTAACGTATAAGGAGCGATCATGTCTGGTACACCGCATGAAATTATTGAAAAAAATACAGGCTTGTTGGTTATCGGTATCGTTATTGCTATTAGCTTTGCAACGCTAGTTGAAATCGTACCATTGATATATGACAACAAGGGTCCTGAAGAAGGTGGGGTGAATGCTCCCCTGCCCTCTATGGAGCCATGGACTGCACTAGAATTTGAGGGTCGTGACATCTATATTCGTGAAGGTTGTCACGTTTGTCATACTCAGATGATTCGTCCACTACGTGCTGAAGTTGAACGTTATGGGCCCTACTCACGTGCTGCTGAATCTACGTGGGATCACCCGTTCTTATGGGGTTCAAAACGTACTGGACCTGATCTGGCACGTGTTGGCGGTCGTTATTCTGAAGACTGGCAAAAGCAGCATTTAATTGCGCCACGTTCACTAGTACCTGAATCAGTAATGCCTGGTTTCCCGTGGCTTGCTACCAACGAAGTGAATGGTGAAAACGTTCAAACTAAAATGCGTCTATTCCGTGATCGCTTTGGTGTACCTTACACTGAAGAAGATATCGAAGGAGCACCAGATGCTGTACTTGGTGCCACTGAACTTGATGCTTTGGTTGCTTATCTACAGCAACTGGGCACCGCGATGGAAGGACAGCGCTAATGGGTATTGGTGAATTACAAACAATTGCGACCGTTTCTGCCTTTGTTGCCTTCGTAGGTGTTGCATGGTGGGCGTATTCGCCAAAAAACAAAAAACGCTTCGAAGAAGATGCACAACTTGCGCTTGATGACGAGGATATAAAATCTCTGTCTGAAGAGCAGCGCAATAAGGATAAACGATGACATTTTTTTGGAGTTCTTGGATTACCATACTAAGTATCATGTGTTGGGCTGCTATCCTCGGTGTCTTACTAATGGTATTGAAGTACAAGCCAGAACTAGAAGATGACGGTACGACAGGCCACGCTTATGATGGTATCAAAGAGTACGACAAGCCATTACCTAAATGGTGGCTCGTAATATTTTTTGGCTCTATCGCTTGGGGTGTTGCCTATTGGGTATTTTTCCCAGGTATTTTCCCATCAAAATGGGAAGGTATTGCCACTGTAGAAGTCGATGGCGAAATTGTACCGTGGACCTCTAAGAACGAGCTATATAGCGAGCTTGAGAGTAATAACAAAGTATTTACGGATAACTTTGAGAAAAACATCTTAGCAAAAGCGGATGCTAGTGGTGCGACAGAGACCTTAGCGGCACTTGCTGAGTTACAAGCAACGATGCGCCGCAGTGAAACACCACCAGCAGATCTGCAAGCTCAAATTGATGAGAAAACTGCAGAACTATCCCCTTATGTAGAAAAGCTTTCAGAAAACCCGAATGCTTTAAAAGTTGGTAGTCGTTTGTTCTTACAGAACTGTGCGGTCTGTCATGGCTCTAACGCCAAAGGTGCGGTAGGCTATCCAAATCTAACTGACAATGACTGGTTATATGGCGGAGAAGCGTCAAACATTTTGACCACGCTACATAAAGGTCGAGTTGGTGGTATGGCTGCATGGCGTGATCAAATCGGTGAAGATGGGGTACGTGCGGTATCTGAATACGTGCTATCAATATCTGGCAACCAACCTGGTTACGAGCTTGATAAAGCTCAAGTCGCTCAAGGTGAGGCAATCTTCAATGAGCCGACTAACTGTGTACTTTGTCATGGTGCAGATGCCAAAGGTATGACTTCTACTGGCGCGCCAAACTTGACGGATGACATTTGGTTATATGGTGGTGATCGTGAGACCATCCGCGAAACCTTACGTTATGGTCGTGCTGGTGTGATGCCTGAGTGGGAAACCAAACTGGGTAATGAGCGTATTATGCTGCTTGCAGCTTATGTTTACTCATTATCAGACAAAACCCCTCAACCTGCTGCTAAAGCACCAACCGCTACTCAAGTAGCAACCACTGTAGAAACGACGGCTAACTAATACTTAAAGATGGTTGTCATAGCATCAGTGGATAAGATTTGATAAAGGGAGAACTGTTATTGCAGTTCTCCTTTTTTTATAAATTCTTTGATGAGAGTTTATTAACTGCTACCGCATTATCAAAATTTGAGTAGTAAATGAAATGCGGTTTAATACTGCATATAGCACGATCAATATATCGATCATTATGCTGATATATTGATTGGTTTTTAAGATTATTACCCCATTTATAATAGGGAGAATGCTAAAATGACAGTACCTAAAAACCACTTATTAGTGGCGAATTTAGAAGATAGTCACCCATTCTCATTAAGCTATTTGCAATCGATCATTTGGTAGATGGGTTAAAATATTTTTCTGTTCAATATTTTATCCGCTACTTACTGACATTGATAACATCACACACTCATACATCTGATGATTAAAGATGTTTGTTCATCATGCCAGCAAACTGATTCTTTTTTAAAAGAGGCACGTTTATGTCAGCACCACAACCCAATAAAATCCCTGTACAGCAAATTGACCTTGATGCGACCAAGCATCGAGTTCACCCTAGGTTTGTCACCGGTTTTTATCAAAACATTCGTGTCGTCACGATGTATGCGCTTTTAGCCGCTTTTCTGCTGTTGCCATGGTTACGTTATAATGGTAGGCAAGCAATATGGCTTGATGTTCCCTCGCAGCATTACTATATTTTTGGCATGACTTTTTTGACCCAAGATTTTTACTTCATTGCCGCCTTTGCGATTATTGCCGCATTCACTTTATTCATGGTGACTGTGTATGCGGGGCGTGTTTGGTGTGGTTATGCCTGCCCTCAGACGATTTGGACACATCTTTATCAATATGTTGAAAAGTGGGTGATTGGTGATCGTAATAAGCGTATTAAGTTTGACAAAGAACCGATGAGCGCAAAAAAAGCCTTTAAACGTTCTTTGGTATATTTTATTTGGTTGGTATTTTCAGTGATTACCGCGGCAACCTTTGTCAGTTACGTCGCTGGAACAGATTATTTATATCAAAGCTGGCAAACCATTGGTTTTATTCCTATTCCTGATTGGCCAACATGGGTATGGGTGTCGATGTTTATTTTCACCTTTGCTACCTACGTCAATGCAGGTTACATGCGTGAGCAGATGTGTATCCAAATTTGCCCATATGGTCGTTTTCAGAGCGTCATGTTTGACAAAGATACGTTGGTCGTATCTTATGATTATGAGCGCGGTGAGCCTCGCGGGGCACGCAAAAAAGGCACGCATCCTGAACATTTAGGCGACTGTATTGAATGCACCATGTGCGTGCAGGTATGTCCGACTGGCATTGATATTCGAGATGGTTTGCAAGTCGCTTGTATACAGTGCGCGGCTTGTGTTGACGCTTGTAATGAAATTATGGATAAAGTCGGCTATCCACGTGGACTCATTCGTTATACGACAGAACGACAGTTGTCAGAAAAAGAAAATACCCGCGTCATCAGTCCACGTCTATTTGCTTATTTAGCCGTTATTACTATTTTATGTGGTGGCGTTATTTATGCGTTGACGGACCGTGTACCGTTAGAGATTGATATTCGCCGTGACCGTAATCAGTTGTCTTCAGTGAATAATCAAGGCATGATTGAAAACAGCTATATCGTCAAGCTGACTAATAAAACACAAGAGCCGCATACCTATACAATAACCCTTGCTCCACAAGAAGGTTTGAGCTTGGAGCTGCGATTCAATGATGTACCATTAGAAGCAGGTGAAAGCTTTGATATGCCTGTGAGTATTTATGGCGATCCTAAGGTTATCGATTTTGAACAAACATCAGTGACCCTAAATGTGACCAGTGAAGATGGTCAGTATAAAGTCAGTAAACAAAACGTATTTACTACTCAAGGGCAGTAGGTTTTTATAAGCGATTGATAGCTTAGCTAGTGCGGGTCTTCATTTTAAAAGTGGTAATAGAAATGCAATAAATGGCAGCTAAACTGGGAAAATAGTGCAGATAACATCGGTATATTAACCAGTAGTTTGGCAAAATTTAACCATTTTTAATCCATTTAGGTGCTTTCTTTCAGATTGAAGACACGCCCTAGTATATAATTCTATATTTCACCTGTGAGTCAGTGGCTAGCAGGTGGACGATTTATCATTAAACTGGCAGCTGTTTCGCTGTCAGCTTATCCATTGATACAGTTTATAGATATCTGATAAACAGATATCTGATTAATAGGTATTTTATGTCTACTCCAGCATCAAATTTTAAGCATCAAGATACTCAGCCATGGTATAAGAATTACATGGTGGTTATTTTTGTTATTGGCATGCCAGCATTTGTCGTAGTGGCCTGTATCTTTTTTGTTTATTACTCTTATCAAATTCGGGATAGCGTGGTACGTGACGACTGGTATATGGATGGTAAGACGCTTTATCATGATGTGTCACGTGACAAACTGACTTATGACTTAGATTTGCACGGCGAAATGCAGTTTGCAGATAATGGTGATGTTGTATTCTATCTAAATTATCCTGAACAGAGTCTGCAATCAGGTAAACTGCTGAATGGCAATCCTCTGGCTTATCCTGAAAAACTAGATCTGTCTATCTCACATGCAACCGATATCAAAAAAGATCACGATGTCGTACTTCAACATGTCGAGGGCAATAAATACAGTGCGCAGGTAGATATAGATCCTTTAAAAGCAAAATATTATCTACAAGTAAGTAATGATGGTAAAGATGACTGGCGTATGCAAGATGTAGCGAAATTACCACGTTCAAAAGTTAACTTTGACCCATTACCTGTTTTTGCAGAAAGTTGATTTTACCAATCTTGCTATTATAAGCATGATTAATAATTGATTTATTAACACATAAAAAAAACCAGCCATTAGTAGATAATGAGCTGGTTTTTTATAGCCAATTTAAAGGTTTTAGCGATAGCTGGTTCAGTATAGAACCATCAAATAACCGGATTAATCGTTGGGATTTTTTGCGTGATACGATTATCTGCTGTCGCTTTATCTGATTCTGGCAGTTGCTGTTTATCACTCATAAACTTCGGATTGAACGCTTGAGTTTTTGGCGATACAGGTAGGCCAATTTCAGCCAAGCTCTCGGTCTGCCCAGCTTGGATATTATCTCCTTCAAACAAACGCTCATTGTCATCACGATCAAGACTTAACTGCTCAAAATCAAACAATTCACGGTCTGCTAGTTGCGACGGTGCGACGTTTTGCATGGCTTTAAAAATAGAGGCCAAACGCTGCGGATGAGCATTATCCCATTCCCGCAACATATCGTTGATAATGGCCCTTTGTAAGTTGGTTTGGCTGCCACATAAGTTGCACGGAATAATTGGAAATTCTTTTAAGCGAGCATATTCGATGATGTCTTTTTCTTCGACATAAGCCAATGGGCGAATAAGTAGGTTTTGCTTGTCATCACTGAGCAATTTCGGTGGCATCGATTTAAGAGTGCCGCCATGAAATAAATTCAAAAAGAAAGTCGCCAATATATCATCGCGATGATGACCCAGCGCAATTTTGGTTGCGCCAATCTGCTTAGCAAAACCGTATAACGAGCCGCGGCGCAGACGTGAACACGCCGAGCAATAAGTTTTGCCTTCTGGCACCACGCTCTTAACGATACTATAAGTGTCTTTTTCTAAAATATAGT
The DNA here is from genome assembly GCF_049896785.1 of Psychrobacter sp. TWP2-1-2. Classification (NCBI taxonomy): domain Bacteria; kingdom Pseudomonadati; phylum Pseudomonadota; class Gammaproteobacteria; order Moraxellales; family Moraxellaceae; genus Psychrobacter; species Psychrobacter sp. TWP2-1-2. Next base: position 47,047 of record NZ_JAFCVA010000013.1, read on the forward strand.
GAGCAATGCCCTGCTCGTTCAAATACGCTGGCAAAATATCTTCAGGGTAACCGGGCTGCTTTTGATCGAGATTGACCGCGACGATATCAAAGTTAATCGGGGCGATACGCTTGAGTAATAGTAAAATATCCAGCAAAGTATAGCTGTCTTTACCACCTGAAACACAGACCATGACCACATCGCCGTCTTCGATCATATTAAAATCACGAATCGCCCAAGAGACTTGTCTACGCAGCTTCTTTTGTAGTTTGCGGAACTCTGCTGATTCAGTAGACGTTGACGGTGCAGCGGCGATACTGTCTTCATTTGTATGATCGTCAGCAACATCCTCATATTCCATACTATCACCATCAGTGTCCCAAGCATGATTATCCAAACCTGTATCAGCTGACATATCATCGATTTCAGGCGTAATTTGTGGCGTAAACAAGGTTGCTGCGGTCATAAGTTACTCAATATCTTTACAAGGGAATTTTGCTAAAAAATGGAAGGATAAAGCCTTTAGCAAGGAAGTAATAGCACAGTGGCTCTAAAAGCAGCGATTATAACAAAATTTGCTAACAGATTGAAAAGATGAGAGTAAACTATCAGACTAAATATCCAGTCTTTTTTATGGCTTAGCTTAGGGCATGCTGAACATTCGACCATCACTGCTGATAGCGCCACACTTTTATAAACAAACTTCTCTTTTGAGCTGATTAAGGTTTCATATCGTATTTATAATGGCTTCGTGGTTCTGTAATGCGCGTATTTTTGCTAAAATAGGCGTTTTTCGCAAACCCATTTCGCAAACCAATAATAGATACCACTATGACTAATGTTACTTCGCAAAGCGCCTCCAATAATCAAGCCTTCGATACTGACTTAAATGCTCTGCATAAAAGCCAAAATGCCGTTGTGCTTCTGTCAGGCGGGCTTGATTCGGTGACTTGTTTGTATTGGGCCAAGGCACGTTATGCGTCGGTGACTGCGGTCAGTTTTAATTATGGTCAACGCCACAATAGTGAGCTGGTCGCGGCAAAAGCCATCGCTGAGACTGCCGAGGTCAATCATAGAATCATTGATATTGATATCGCTCAGCTTGGTGGCTCTTCGCTGACAGATCACAGTATGATTGTTCCCGATGGCGATACGGATAAATTCCCTAATAAAAAGCGTGATGAGATCGATAACGACGCTATTCCTAACACCTATGTGCCTGCGCGTAATACGATATTTTTGTCTTATGCGCTAGCCGTCGCTGAAGTGACCGATGCCAATCATATCGTCATTGGTGTCAGCTCAGTTGATTACTCAGGCTATCCCGACTGTCGTCCAGAGTATATTGCCGCCTTCGAGCATATGGCCAACCTTGCCACCAAAGCGGGCGTTACTGGTCATCACTTATCAATTCAAACGCCATTACAGCAACTGTCAAAAGCAAAAACCATTGAGCTTGGATTGTCATTGGGCGTCGATTATGGGCAAACCATATCTTGCTACCAAGCCGATGCACAAGGACTTGCTTGCGGTGTATGTGACAGCTGTGCCTTACGCCGTCAAGGATTTGCTCAAGCGGGCATCACTGACCCAACCCATTATCAATCTTAATGAATGATAGAATTGCACTTGCATGAAAGCGTGATAGCAATCAACATTAGCGAAACATTCGCTTGCATTAACACAGCACGCTGCCGTTGTATTTTAACTCACATACTTGTTATGGTATGAGCGATTGCATTTATCACAAGATATAAGTAACCACATTAGTCAACGAACTATGAGTACTTTTGCTTGACTTTGAGTACAAAATTTAGAAAATTGATGTTACCCGTAAGAGGATATTTATGAAGTTGTTGCCATTATTACCCCTAGCTTTAGCTGCCATTTTTGTGATGCCACAAGCAAACGCTGCCGATATTAAGCAAAATAACATCAATACCTGCGTTAATGGTGCGGTCAAATATAAAGTCGCTGACAAAGGCGATGCGACCAAACTATGCAATTGCACTATTGGCGTGCGTAGCAACATGACCATCGGTCAGATGTGGGAAATTGAGAGCTATGCCCAAGACAAAAAAGATCCGTCTGGACTGCCTTACGTCAAAAAAATGCAAAAAGATTTGCAGCAATGCACCGTTGGCTTAGATTTAAAACAGCCACAAAAACCAGCGTAATACACATCTCGTTTGATATACAAAAGACTGGCTATTGCCAGTCTTTTTTGTTGTCAATACAGGCGCAAAGTGTAAAACTGATTATGAATCGCTGCTAATCTGCTTATAATAAGCACACAGCATAGATTATCAATCGACATAAGCACTGATATAAGTACTGACACAAACAAAAACGAATAAGGATTTTATAATGGCAAAACCAACCACAGAAAACCTAACCTTACCTGACTTTCCAGTGACGATAGTACGAAAGCTTGCCGGCAACTTTATCCATGATGAAATCAATCTCCAAGAGATGATTGCCAATACTGATAAAGGGCTTATTCTGTACTTTTATCCAAAAGACAGTACGCCAGGCTGTACCACTCAAGCAACCGAATTTACTGCTCATCTCCATGAGTTTGATGATTTAGGCTATGACATTATCGGCGTCTCACGTGATAGTGTTGAATCTCACGAGAAATTCATCACCAAATATGATTTAAACATTGCCCTTATCAGCGATACTGATGAAAAACTATGCCAATACTTTGACGTTATTAAAGAAAAAAATATGTACGGCAAAATAACATTAGGGCTGGTCCGCTCAGCGTTCGTTTTTAACAAAGATGGCGAGCTGACCCATGCTCAGCGAAATTTACGTGCCAAAGGCTACACTGAACGTTTGCTTGAAACCTTAGCACCTTAACCAATAAAACTAAGAGTCATAAAAAAGCATTTTAAAATAGACGCTAATAATCATTACGATAAACGCTGGATATCAGAGGCTGAAAGTCGTTTTTGAATGACTATCTTTTAGAGCAATCTCTTATCAGAGGAATCTCTTAAAAAAATTATCTAAAAAACAGCCCTGAATAATAAACATCTTATAACTTGAGAATAATATGAATAAACAATCCGATACAGCAGCGGATAACACAGTATCCAAAGCTACTCGCAAAGTATCTGTTGCCATTATCGGTGCAGGTACTGCTGGGCAAAATGCTTTTCGTCAAGCCAGTAAAACCATGATGATGTTGTTATTATTAATGACGGATTCTGGACGACCACTTGTATTGCGGTCGGCTGTATGCCAAGCAAACTATTGATTGCCGCCGCTGATCGGGCCTATGAAGCCAATCACTCTGCTGAATTTGGCGTCCATGCCACTGTCCAGATAGATGGCAAGCAAGTCATGCAGCGCGTTCGGGACGAGCGTGCTCATTTTGCTAGCTACATCAAAGCTCAAGTAGATAGCTGGCCTGATCACAAAAAAATCTCAGGACGCGCTCATATCAATAACCGAGGATTCATTGAAGTCAATGATGCGCTGATTGCCGCTGACAAAATCATTATCGCCACGGGCAGCTCTCCATTTATCCCAGATGGCTGGGCAGATAAGCTTGGTGACGCCATGCTCACCTCTGATACGATCTTTGAGCTCACAAATTTACCAAAAACAATGGCCGTCGTCGGTACAGGTGCTATCGGATTAGAGCTTGCGCAAGCCTTTAAACGCTTAGGCGTAGAAGTAACTTTGTTTAATCGTGTCAAACGTGTTGCAGGTCTCAAAGACGATGATATCAATAACAAAGCTATCGATTGCTTAAGCCGCGAATTGACCATGCATTTGGGTAGCAAAATCAGTGATGTCGGCGTGCAAACAGCCACGGATAATGACCATTCAGCCGCGTTCATTGATTATGAAGACAGTGCTGGAGAGTCGCAACAATGGCAAGGTGAGTATGTACTGGTTGCCACTGGTCGCCGCAATAATATCAAACCGCTAGGAGTTGAACATTTAGGCGTTGAGCTTGACGACAAAGACCGTCCAAAGCACTTGAATAAAAAAACAGGTCAGATTGGTGATTTAGATGTCTATATCGTTGGTGATGCCAACGCCAACCTTCCACTATTGCATGTGGCCAGCGATGAAGGCTATAGCGCTGGAAGTATGGTCTGCGAGAATGAAGACGCCGCTCATATTCGCCCGCCCGCCACGCCCTTCTCTATTGTGTTTTGTTCACCACAAATCGTTAACGTCGGCATGTCTCTACCAGACATTCAGCAGGATACAAGCTTAGAATATGTCATCGGTAGTGTCAGCTTCGACAACCAAGGACGTAGTCGCGTGATGGGCGTCAACTGTGGCCTGCTACATATCTATGGCTGTAAAAAAACTGATAGAATCTTAGGCGCTAGTATGGTGGGTCCTGATGCCGAGTATATTGGACACATTTTAGCGGCAGCGATTACCAATGATTTGAGTGTTAAAGCCATGCTCGATACGCCTTTTTATCATCCTACGATATTAGAAGGCTTACGTACCGCGTTACGCGATGTTCAACACAAAATGGCAATACCTTATCAGTACCAAGACACACAGGAAGATAGCTTTTAAGCATCAGCTCAGCTACACTTTCAAAACAAGGATGTGTCGTATTAATCATCACTCATGTTGTATTTGGTAGCACTGACGACTTGAGGTATTTTAAAAACTCTGCATGGACCAAAAAATGGCAATCGCTAGTATTACTGATTTTTTTAAAGAGATTGTTCGTGACCTGCATACTAGCCTCTACCTTGCGCTTGGTGGCTCTGTCGATGAAGAGTCACTTGATTGGTCGTCTCAAGCGGTAGAGCTCGCTAGTACTGCCATCAAAATCCTAATACTGCTGGCAGTGTTGGGATTTTTTTATTGGCTTGCCATTTATATCCTTAAGCAAAGTAGGACAAAAATCCGCCTGAATGAGCGCCGTACTAAGATTGTCCGTTCAGTCTTGCGTTATATCTGGATAGTTGCCAGCTTGATTGCCATTATGAGCCAGATTTACTTTGAGCCAGAGACTATCAAAGCCACTGCAAAAGCCAGTACATGGGCGGGGATTTATTATGTACTTTGGGCGTCATCTGGACAGATTATCCATAAGGTGTTACAGCATTATGGTCTCAATGCTTCTATAGAGCAGCTGCTTCAAAACATCTTGTCAGTGCTGCTATTGGTACTCGGACTTGCCAGCGTCATGGCGCAATTTGGTTTCGATATCGTCTCATTGGTCGCAGGTTTAGGGATTGTGGGCTTGGCAGTCGGTTTTGCTGCCCAATCAACGCTTGCTAATTTCATTGCAGGTATTACCATTTTACTCGAACAATCTTTTCAGGTTGGCGACTGGATTCATATCAATGACAATGAGGGTCGCGTCGTACTCATTGCGTTACGCACCACCCATATTTTGACGCGAGACAACATCACCGTCATTATTCCCAACTCTAACGTTGCCTCCTCTGAGGTGACCAATTTAACCTCCAAGAACTTCATACGTTTCGATATTCGTGTGCGTATCGCCTTTGAAGATGATGTCGATACTGCTCGCAAGGAAATTTTGCAGGTGCTTACTGACACCGATGTGGTACTCAGCCGTCCTGAAACCTCCGCCACCGTGGATGAAATTGGTGAATACGGAGTGTTCTTTATCGTGCGTTTTTGGGTCAAGCCTGCTGCTGTCGCGCGCATGCCCAAAATTAAAGAAGGTCTAAAAGAAGATATCAAGCGTGCCTTTGATGCCGCTAATATTTCTACTCCTTATCCTCATATGCGTCTGCTTATGCCAAAGGATGTGGATTATCCTATTGCCACTAAACCTTTTGCGACTACAACGCAGGTCGTGTCAGAAACACCACCACTGAGCAAAGCGGATAAATAAGCTCATTATATTATTTATCTCTTGAGCAATTTATCCCACAATTTTTAGGCTTAAGGTTTTCATCCTCAGTATGGTAAGCATGATTTTGTGAAAGGTAGCGTTGCTGAATCTCTCTTTGATAAACACCACCACTTTAAACCATCCTGCCCCGAATTATGGTAAAATTGGCGGTTAAACATCTTATTTTATGATGTGCATTACTTATCAATTTAGCCCACAGGTATCCGTATGACCGAAACAACCGCACCCGCATCTCTAACAGCAGCTTCACCAGAATTGTCGCTTGACCTTATTATCACCTGTGCCGATGGGCTTGAGGCACCACTCCAAACTGAGCTGACAAGTTTTGGTATTGCAAGCGAAATCAAAAGTACAGGCCGTCTGGCAGTTACTGGTACTTTGCGTGACTTATATAGTATTTGTTTGTGGTCACGTGTCGCCTCGCGGGTATTAATGCTCATTAAACGCAAAAACATCAATGCCGAATACGATGTGGCTGAGCAACTTTATGGCTTGGCAAAATCGGTCAATTGGATTGAGCAGTTTAGTTTAGAACAAACCTTTGCCATTCGTCTGTCGGTCGACAAGCGTGTCGCCGTCAGTCAACAGTTTGCGATGCTACGTATCAAAGATGCGATTGCAGATACATTCAATGAAGTTTATGACAGCCGTCCTAACGTCGATAGTAAAAATCCAGACTTTTCTATATTTGCAACCGTGAATGATAAGCAAGCTGAGCTGTATTTAGATTTATCAGGTACCAGTTTGCATCGCCGTGGGTATCGTGTGGCAATGACTGAAGCACCACTCAAAGAAAACTTGGCAGCGGCTCTACTATATAGTGCAGGCTGGCACAAGAAAAATGAAGCTGGCAATGCACCTTTTTATAATGCGCTAATTGACCCAATGTGTGGGTCTGGCACCTTTATCATTGAAGCACTACTCATGCATTGCGATTATGCTGTGGGTATCGATAAAGCCGCCAATCAATTTGGTTTTTACCAATGGCAGCATCATGACGATGCCTTATGGCAACAGATGATCGATGATGCCCAAACACGCTTCCGCGAAGCATTAGCAATTGCTAATGAGCAACCAGATACATTACCGCTGATTTTGGGGTTTGATGCCGATAGCGGCGCGATTTTAGCAACAGAGAAAAACCTGATTGCCGCAGGTTTGCAAGATTTACTACCACTGCTTGATCTTGAGACGCGTGCGCTTGACCAACTGAGCACTATTCTGAAGCCATTGGTCGATGACGGTCGATTGAGCAACCCTCTCATCATCACCAACCCACCTTATGGTGAGCGTTTGGGTGACGAAGAGATGATTAAGCCGTTATATCAAGCGATTGGGCTTATTCTGCAAGACAGCTTTGCTGGTAGCGGCATTGATCCGATGCTTGGCATATTGGCATCTAATGTTGAGCAAGTTGATATCTTACCTATCAAAGAACCAAAAACCTTACGCTGTCATAATGGTGCTATCACCGTTTATTTCCGCTATGGCACGTTGATTGCGGGACGAACGGGCAATCTCGTTAGTCGCTTCGAAAAACGTGAAATTGAAGTGGAAGAGGGACAAGACTTTATCAACCGCTTGCAGAAAAACCTGTCCAAGCTGAAGAAGTTGGCTAAAAAAGACAAGGTTAGTAATTTGCGCGTTTACAATGCGGATTTGCCCGACTTCAAAGTCGCCGTCGACTTATATGGCGACTATGTGCACGTGCAAGAATATGCGCCACCAAAAACCATTCCACCTGAGACGGCTAAAAAACGCTTCAACTTGGCACTAATGGGTATTCGTGAAGTTTTTGGTATTAACCGTGAACAAATATTTATCAAAACCCGTGCACGCCAGTCTGGTAATGACCAATATAGCAAACAGAACACCACCGAAAAGCGTGGTAAATTTCATGTTGCACGTGAAGATGGTGCTTATTTTTACGTCAACTTTACGGACTATTTAGATACGGGTTTGTTCATTGATCACCGTAATATGCGTGCCCGTATCAAAGACAACAGTCGTAATAAATCTGTACTGAACTTATTTGCTTATACGTGTACTGCAAGTGTGCATGCGGCGCTTGCTGGCGCGAAAAAAGTCACTAGCGTTGACTTGTCACAGAACTATCTAGACTGGGGTAAGCAAAACTTTGTATTAAATGGTCTGGACGTTAGCCGCAATAAATATCAATTCGTCGCAGCCGATATCTTTGAATGGATTAAAGACAATACTGAACAATTTGATGTCATCTTTATCGATCCACCGACTTTTTCGAATTCGAAAAAGTTCCAAGGTACCTTTGATGTGCAGCGCGACCACTCTGCCCTCATTAATCGTGCGATGAACCGCTTGACCTCTGACGGGATTTTGTATTTTTCCAATAACTTTACCCGCTTTGAGCTCGATGAGCAGTTAACCGAGCGTTATGATATTGTCGATATCACGCAAAAAACCATTGGTTTTGATTTTGATACTAAAAAGCCCATTCATCAAAGTTTTGAGATTCGTCATCGTCAGGGATGATAATTTAGGTTTATGGATAGATATAAAGGTTGACCACCGCATTTAGACGCCAACTTTTATAGTCAGTCTGGTCGTACACATAACAATGACCCAATCAGCTTTGATTGGGTCATTTTTTGTTGCTATGATAGAGCGTCACTAAATACTAGCTAAGTAATAGCTAAGCAACCGTGAAGCGTAGATTTACGAGCGCTTTAATCCCACTATTGCGATTGTTTTTATTTATATAACTTAACTATCAAACCCTTAATCACTCTAATAACAAGGATAACCCCATGGCTTTATCACTTAATAAAGGCGGTAACTTATCGCTTACCAAAACTGACCCAAATTTGACCAAGCTGCTTATCGGTCTAGGTTGGGATGAACGCGCAACTTCTGGTGCTGAGTTTGATCTTGATGCCAGTGTGTTTTTACTGAATACAGCAGGTAAAGTACGCGGCGACCATGATTTCATTTTCTATAACCAGCTTAAGTCTGATAATGGCGCGGTTGAGCATACTGGTGATAACCGCACTGGCGAAGGTGATGGAGATGATGAAGTCGTTAAAGTAAATCTCACGCAAGTCCCAGCTGATGTGGATAAAATTGTCGTCACTGTTACTATTCATGATGCGGCGGCTCGTAGTCAAAACTTTGGTCAAGTTGCCAATGCCTTTATTCGTGTCGTGAATGAAGAGACAGGCACTGAAGTGGTACGTTTTGATTTGGCAGAAGACTACTCTGTGGAAACAGCAATGGTATTTGGCGAAGTCTATCGTCACAACGGTGAGTGGAAATTCCGCGCCGTTGGTCAAGGCTATTCAGGCGGCTTGCAAGCCATGTGTCAACAGTATGGCGTTGTTATCTAATTTGATAACTTATTCATGCCTAGACTACTATATGACAATTAAACTCAAAATATAAAGCAAGTATTAGCCCTCTATTTGTACTCACCATTAGAAATGATAATGGCTGTAAAATATGGTTGCAAAATAGTCACAATTATTCATAGCTAAATGACTAGTAATGCTTTATGTTTCGTTTAGAATTATGCAAAAAAAGTGGTTAGCAATAACCGCTTTTTTTGTGGTTTGTGCCTATAGTAGGCCGACCTTAGCTTTATGCAACCAGACAGGATGTGTCATGAGACATTTTTATTTAGACTTTATTTTCACCGCCATCGCCCTAGCGGTCGCGGCATGGTGGGGATATTCACATGGCGGTATGGGCGGTATGATAACCACCCTATCTATTACCGCTATTTTGGCCGTCATGGAGATTTCATTATCGTTTGATAATGCGGTGGTCAACGCCTCAGTCCTTAAGGGCTGGGACGATTTTTGGAAAAAGATATTTTTAACGGTGGGTATTTTAATCGCCGTCTTTGGTATGCGTTTGGTATTCCCTATTGTTATCGTCGCTGTTACTGCCGACCTTGGTATGATGCAAGTAATCGATTTGGCATTGAACGATCCTAAAGAATACTCAGCCAGACTATTGGCGCATCATGCCGAAATCTCAGCATTTGGCGGTATTTTCTTATTGCTCGTCTTCTTAAACTTCATCTTTGATGAAAAAGAAGTACACTGGTTCGATTGGCTTGAGAGCCGTCTGGCAAAATTAGGCAAAGTCGATGCCATGAGCGTGTTTGTCGCGCTTATCGTCTTGATGATTGCCGTATCATTTGCCAAGCCTGAGCAATCAGCTGCGGTCCTAATCGCTGGCGTATGGGGCATCTTAGTTTACCTTGGCGTACAAGTGGTTTCTGGTATGTTAGAGGGTGATCTTGAAGAAGAACTAGACGCTCAAGGTAATAGTACTGGTGCTGCAACTAGCGCGATTATGAAAGGTGGTATTATCGGTTTCTTATATCTAGAAGTCCTTGATGCTTCATTCAGTTTCGACGGTGTGATTGGCGCATTTGCGATTACTAATGACGTAATCGTTATTATGCTAGGTCTGGCTATTGGTGCGATGTTCGTACGTTCGATGACTATCTTCTTGGTCGACAAAGGCACCCTTGATGAATATGTCTATCTTGAGCATGGCGCGCATTATGCTATCGGTGCTTTAGCTATCATCATGCTGCTATCAGTGAAATTCCATGTACCAGAGCTTATCACTGGTCTGATTGGTATTACCTTTATTGGTTGGGCGTTTGTTGCTTCACTCAATTATCGTAAGCGAGAAGCTAAATCAATTACTTGATGCTCGTTCGATGTTAAAAAACCAAGCAAAAATTTTTAATATCAAATAGTATAAAGTGGATAGATAAAGTTAGTTTAAAAATAGACGGGTTGTACCAAAGCAGTTGGTATGACCCGTTTTTGCTTTAAAGCACTTATTTGACACCCGTTGAATAAGTGCTTTTTTATGTTGCACTACCTGACGATCTAATTTACTTTTTGATAACAACACCTTAACGACTGTTGCTCGGACGGTTAAAAAGTATCAGACTTGCAGCATTGATATGTCGCTTAGTAATCATATCGTAATCACACAAAATACGCCTTGCTTAGTAAGCAATCGCTTAGTATAGTAAATCGTAATGATATGCAGGGCGTGGCATACGAGTAAATTTATTCATTGTTTGCATTTATATATCGACCACTGCACTATTTTAGTTTATTTTTTTATCATTCAATCCACTCAATTATTAATCAAAAGGATATTTATATGGCTATTAGCTTAACAAAAGGCGGCAACGTAAACTTATCAAAAGAAGCGCCGGGTTTAACCAATATTACAGTCGGTCTTGGCTGGGATCCACGTGCTACTGACGGTCAAGAGTTTGACTTAGATGCAATTGGCTTTTTGGTCAATGAAGCAGGCAAAGTACGTAATGACCAAGATTTCATCTTTTTTAATAACTTAAAGTCAGACAATGGCGCGGTTGAGCATACAGGTGATAACCGTACTGGTGAAGGCGACGGCGATGATGAAAAAATCAAAATCAATCTTGCTAGCATTCCAGCTGACGTAAGCAAAGTCGCTATCTGTGCGATTATTTATGAAGGTCAAAGCCGCAATCAAAACTTTGGTCAAGTGGGTGATGCCTACATCCGTGTTGTTAATGACAATGGTGATGCTGAAATCGCACGTTATGACTTATCAGAAGACGGTAGCACCGAAACCGCGATGATTTTTGGTGAATTGTATCGCCATAGTGGTGACTGGAAATTCCGTGCCGTCGGTCAAGGCTTCAGCGGTGGTCTTGGACCATTAGCAGCTTCTTATGGCGTTAATGTTTAAGAGCTGACTAACATTTAGCGCTAATAATATAAGCCCGAAAAGCCATCAAGTGTGCACTACTATCGCATTTGATGGCTTTAAAAGTAATAGGCTAGCGAAAATCTATGGTTAAGCCGACTTACAGACATGACTTACAAACATATAGAATACTGATATAAGGATTCGCACCCTATGACCGCCACGTTTAGCTTAATCGGTACCATTGAACCATTTCTTCATTGTAACCTCAAAAAAGGCGACTCCATCTATTGTGAAGCCAATGCAATGGTGATGATGGAATCAAACCTTGAGCTAAAAGGCAAGCTACAAGGCGGTCTGATGCAATCACTTATGCGCCGTTTTGCCAATGATGAATCCTTGTTTCAGCAGCAGATTGAAGCCGTGAACGGTGAAGGCGATTGTTTACTTGCGCCAACGCTCGACGGTGATATGCAAATCATTGATTGCGGTGCGCAGCAATATACTTTAAGCGATGGCGCATTTGTCGCGGCGCAAACGGGTGTCGATGTGAAGGCTAAGATTCAACGTAATCTAGGTGGCGCCGTCTTTGGTGATACTGGCGGCTTTATGGTGATGCAGACGCAAGGTCAAGGTCAGGTAGTGGTATCGGGTTTTGGCTCATTGTTTGAGATTGATGTCGAACCTGGTAAAGACGTCATCATCGATAACGGTCATGTGGTCTGTTGGGACTCGCGTTTAGAATACAAACTGTCAGTCGCCACCAGTAAGAAAAAAGGCTTCATGGGCAATATTATCAATTCGGTCACCAGTGGCGAAGGTATGGTTTTAAACTTCTCAGGCTCAGGCAAAGTCATTATCTGCTCTCGTAATCGTGATAGCTACCAAGGCTGGCTACAAAGCGTCTTAGGGACTAGCTCAGGCGGTCGCGGCGGCAATAACAGTTTGCTTGGCAACATCTTATAGCTATTATTATGTTTTTAAAGCTGTATGTTACAACGACTCCTCGTCATCATAGACTTTATTCAACCCTCTACTCACAATTACTATAACACTGTAGTATAAGGAATATCACATGGCAGTTAGTTTACAAAAAGGTCAAAAAATCTCCCTAAGCAAAGAAGCGGGCGGCGAGCTTACCCAAGTAAAACTGGGTCTAGGCTGGGACGTTGCTCAAAACCCTCAAGACAAAAAAGGTGGGTTCTTGGGCAAATTATTCGGTGGTGGTAGCGGCGGCGACTCGATTGACTTAGATGCTTCGTGCATCATGTTTGATACTAATAAACAAGCCATCGATGCGATTTGGTTCAGTCAGCTGAAATCAAAAGATGGCAGTATCGTCCATACTGGTGATAACCGCACTGGCGACGGCGATGGTGACGACGAAGTTATCAATGTCGATCTTTCAAAAATCCCTGCCAATGTCGTCTCTCTAGTATTTACCGTCAATAGTTTCACTGGTCAAACCTTTGAAACGGTAGAAAATGCATTTTGTCGTATCATCAATGCCAATAACAATCAGGAAGTCGCCCGCTACAATTTATCAGCGCAAGGTGGGCATACCGCGATGATTATGGCAAAAGTATATCGTCATAATAATGAGTGGAAAATGCATGCAATTGGTGAAACGGCTTCTGGTCGTACTTTTCATGACTTGATGCCTGCCATCACGCCGCATGCGTAATCTTTGATCTATTTTTAAATTTCATTATTTTCAATACAAACAGCTTAACGACTTTCGTTGAGCTGTTTTTTTGATTATTATAATATGAATAAAATAAGCTTAGAGTGTGAAAGAGATATGCAAGCAAGACACATTGATAACGGTTACAGGCTAACTTATTATGCCGAGCAAAGTATAGTATGCTGTATCGAATGTGACACTGTAGATAAAGTTGAAAATGAATACCAATACAGAATAGAAAGTGAACGCAAAGTTTGGTGTGCTAAATTTGTCTGTAAACACTGCCAATTATCATTAGTAAAAAATGAAGATCAAGCCGACTGGGTAGGTCAATGTAATTTAATAGGAGATTGCCCGTGTAGCTTTTGTGGTACACGATTGACTGCTAATGAAGAAATAATATCCTCCTATAAACGAGCTTTACCCTCTACTATTGCTATTGACTGCTCAAATTGTGGTAAAACCAATACAGTACCCGTAGAAAGAGCGAATAAATACCAACGTTATGATGCAAGGTTAGCTATTGACGCTGATTTTGGGCTTCCTCTTTTCTTACAAGTACCCTGCCGATTTGGCAAAATTTGGGCATTTAATCAGAACCATTTAACTGAATTACATAGTTATATCAATGCAACATTAAGAGAAAGAACAGCCGATGCTGGTAATGCCAGCATGCCTTCAAGACTACCCAATTGGATGAAGTCAGCAAAAAATCGTGAAATGATTAATAAAAAGCTAACACAGTTACAAATTCAGTTAGATAGGTATGAAAATCAAAGCATTTCTGAAAGTTGAACATAGCAAGTAATGCAACTAATAATTAATAAGCATTACAAAAACAGCCCGTCTATTGACAATAGAGGGGCTGTTTTTTTGTATTAAGGGGTGCTATTCAAGCACTTACTTACTCCCTCGTTTCCAGCTAAAGCCCCAATGAAAGGCTTTATCCATCTCTTGATGTCCTTTAAAGTATTCATTAATACGCTCAACGTTGATACTGCCATTTTGATTGACCAAACGGGCAATGGCACACATCGGTAAATTGCCCGCACCTTCCGTCAGACGCGTTTCAATCGGTGGCTGCTCCGGCACATGAATAGTAACCACGCCATCAGTTTGCGCCCAATTTGGCGCCCCTTCATAAATAAAAGCAAAAATAAACACCTCTTCAATCTGCGCCCACTGCTGCCCATTGATATCTAGCCACTCACCGCCGCTCACCTGTCCCGTTCTATCATCAGCACGCAAACACACGTAAGGCGCTGATGTTAAGCTACCGAAGCGATTACCCAATGCTTGAATCAAGGTTTTTCCACCATTTTTTAGATGAATCATCGCCCCAACATCAAGGTCAATACCGCCCGCTTTATGTTGTTTGAAAAGATCGCCTAACAAGCCTTTTTTGGGTGCTTGCTGATTAGCAGTCGGATTTTGGTTCCAGTTCAAGTTAACAGAGATTTTACCAAAGTCATCACGTTTCTTTAGGTTGATGCTAGACTGATTTTTGGTTAAAGTGATTTTGCTTAGGTTAATTGACGGATTTGGAGAAGCTGTAGGAATTGGCGGCGGCGTGCTTGTTTGAGGTGCACTACCTGCTTTCTGCGTATTAATTGGGCGCTGCGTATTGATGGGCTGATCTTGACCTTGTGACTGGTCTTGTGCAGGGCTTTGAGCGGGCGCTTCATCAGCAATCTCTACACCAAAATGCTCAGACAAAGGCTTCAGCCCTCCTTCGAAACCTTGGGCAATAAAACGGAACTTCCAGCTACCTTGGCGGCGATAACATTCGGCTAAAATAATCGCTTTTTCATTACGTCCAGCTGCACTTAATTGGCAAGTCATCAGCACTTGACTGCCTTGCAATACCTGGATGTCGACATCGCCAACTTGCGCAAGCGTCTGCGCACTAGAAAACGCTAATGCTATCTTCTCGATATTTGCAGGCTGCGCAGGTAAATTGATATCAAAAAACCCATCGCTATCATGACCACGGAAACTCACACTGCTATCATCGCTACGTGTCTGCCCATAAAATATCATGTCGCCATCGCCGCGTACTTTACCGTCAGTTGTCAGGCGATATGCCGCGCAATCGACTGCACTTTGGCTTAAAATACGAATGCTAATATGATCCGTCGGCAGTGGCGCATTGGCACCAGCAATCAGTTTTTGAGGTTGGATTTGGCTCATCATACATCCTTTGAATTATTTATTATGTGCGTGTGTTTGTTATGCTAATAATTGTCATATAGTAGCATGGATGGCCGCTGATTTTTAAAGCGTACGACCCTTCAATAACATGCCAATGACCCTGAAAAATATTTTTACAAATCCTTCAAGCTATTTTGTCAGCAGCATTTATAACGCTTAGCATTTGTATATAATAGCCCCTACTATTAGCAATATTACGGCTTGCTTATATTCCTGATGGTGTTGCGATGACGATAGTGAATTATTCAATTATATCTAAAACCTACGATAATGCTGAGAGAATTATGAAAACCCCTGCTAACGATAACGATCATATAACATCAACTGCCGCGTCACCTGCCATTTGGTTAGCTGAAGGTCAGTCAA
Source organism: Psychrobacter sp. TWP2-1-2 (assembly GCF_049896785.1). Classification (NCBI taxonomy): domain Bacteria; kingdom Pseudomonadati; phylum Pseudomonadota; class Gammaproteobacteria; order Moraxellales; family Moraxellaceae; genus Psychrobacter; species Psychrobacter sp. TWP2-1-2. The sequence goes on from NZ_JAFCVA010000013.1 coordinate 62,871, forward strand.
GCCAGCGTGATATGTTAGCCAGCCTGCAAACCCTAAAAAATCACGCTGATACTTCGTTCAATATTATCGCTTCACATCGCCACAATAGACCTGAGATTTTTGAATTTGCCGATAGCGTTTATCGCGAGCCTTCTACTAGCACCGCAGATAACGATGAGCAAACAGTGCTCGAATCTGTTGAGCCATTGATGCCGCGTTGGCAGTTTGTGTTAGAACAAGCGCAGAAAAACAACGTAAAAGTGTTGCTCACTGGGCGCAATGGTATTGATTACGAAGCCCACCGTGAGGCGTTTGACGCGGCTGGCATTCGTTTATTGACGGGTGCAACGAGTGTGGCAGCGTTAGAAGTAATAGATGATAAGTTTGCCTTTATGCAGCAGTGTCATCAGCATGATATTCCCGTTGCCGAGGCGTGGCGCTTTGATAACGTCGCAGAGCTTGAGGCGTTACTTGACATATATGGTGATCAGCCGTTATGTGTCAAACCGGTTACGGGTATCTTTGCACAAGGATTTTGGCGATTAGGCAAAGTTAAAGTAATGGGTCGAGAAGCAGGTACAGAAACAGGCGAGAAATACGATAGCTTTGAGCATTTATATTTTACTGAAGAGAAGAAAATAAATACGGCGCAATTTATTAATGCCTATGCAAACAGTGTCATGGTGCATGAGCGCCCTATTCCTATGCTGCTAATGCCTTATTTGTCAGGGCAAGAGTACTCTATCGATGTCGTCTGTGAATATGGCGAAGTGCTGGCTGCTGTCACCCGTTATAAAACGGGGAAAATTCAGCATATCGGCTACGAGCAAGCGGTCATGGATGTCGTCATTCCACTCATAAAAGCCTTTGGCTGCGATGGCATCGTCAGTGTCCAAACCAAAGCCGATGATGACGGTCAGCACCGTGTGCTTGAGATTAATAGCCGCCCTTCTGGTGGCATCGACTACACCACCCATAGCGGTGTGGATTTAACCCAAGTTGGATTTGCTTATTGGCTAGGCTTAACCGATAAACCGATACTGGCTGATATCGCGCAACAAATAACCCCCTGCCAAGTACGCTCAATTATGGTCGGTGTAAAAGTTGAAGAAGAGATCACTGAATAAGTCAAAATAATAATATAAAAAGCTGACGGCAATGAATCGACAATAATACATCCATGACAACCGAATATATTCAATAAGAGGCAAACGATGACAGCACAAACCACGTTAGTGTTAGGGGCAAATACGGTCATCGCGACAGCGAATTGTTCGGTCGCCTTTGCAACGACAGATCAGTCAAAGTTTGGCGAGCAGCTTGGGCTATTATGGCTACCTTTGGATGAGCATCGCAAAGCCGCTTGTAGTCCTGCTTATCTTCATGAACCGAAGGAATGGGCGCAGCTCAATAGCAAAGATGATCCAAATGCATGGCAATTGGATTTGCCTGCATTGTTTGATAAACAAGGTGCAAGCTTTTTACAACTGATTGCTTATGTTTATCATGAGCCAAGCCTAAACTTACCTGCTGTTGAATTGAGCAAGGTAAACTTAACCCTCAATGAGGGCGATATTCGTTATGAATTTACCGCAAGTGAACGCCATGTTAAAGCGGCGATCATATTAGAGATATACCGACGCAATGGACAATTTAAATGCCGTGCCCTTGGTGAAAGCTCCACGCAAGGACTGGCAAGTCTTGAGCATCATGTACAAGTGAGCCTTGATATGCGTCCGCCAGATACGCATGCCCTCATCCAAGATGCCCAGCGCGCACAGCAGCAAGGTTATCCTAACAGTGACGCGCGTCCGCCCAGACAAGTTCAGTCTGGTGAAACTTGGACAGGGACAGCGTTTGCTATCGATCCCTATCATTTACTGACTTGTTATCATGTCATTGAATCGGCGGCGATGATTGGTGTGCGTCAGCAAGGGCAGCCTGATCGTGAGGCGCAAGTGGTGCTCAGCGATATCGGTAGTGATTCAGCCATTATTAGAGTAAGCGAGCCACTGCCAAGTTATTTACCCTTAGCACAGCGTTGTACTGATAATTTGGGTGAAACCATCACCACCTTGGGATTTCCGTTATCAGGATTGAGTAGCCAATTACAAGTAACGCAAGGCTGCATCTCAGGACTGACAGGGTTTGGCGATGATATTCGGTATCTGCAATTTACTGCGCCTATTCAGCCAGGCTCTAGTGGCAGCCCTTTATTACTGCCAACTGGCGAAGTTATCGGCATGGTAACGTCCAGCCTCGTCCATGAGCATGCACAAAATATGAACTATGCGGTGAAATTTCAGTTATTATCCGCCCTACTCGCAAGCGCTGGAATTAGTTTAGATAACTCATCTGGCTCATCTGGCATGTCACACACGACAGCTGCGCCGCTGACTACGCCGCAATTAAGCAAACAAAGTCGCGGGGCTTTGTGGTTGGTCGGCTGCGAAGGTTAGGAAATACACGTAACTATATATAAAAGAAAGTCCAAAGGAATATGAATGTTAAATAAGCAACACAGCACGACCATTACCTTACCACGCGGCAATCTTGATTTAATCTATCAAACCAATTCAGCCACTACGAAAAATGGGGCAGAACCAAGTAACGATTATCAATTAGAAGACTTACTTGGCTTTGCACAACGCATTAACCCAAAACGTGCCTTTTTGTTTGTCTCAAAAGTATTAGGTCGTCATATTCCAGTGGCTCCTAGTACCATGCGTCATGCTTTTACTGACTTGGCGAATTTGGTTCCTAGCGATTTGCCTGAGCCGATTTTAGTCATCGGCATGGCAGAGACAGCCGTCGGCTTATCTGCGGGGGTACATCAAGCTCTGCAAACGCGTTATCCCAATGCCTTACTATTGAACTCTACGCGTCATGCGCAACATGATGACATTCATGACAGTAGCAGCGACTCTTTATTAACCACTTTCAGCGAAGACCACAGTCATGCCAGCCAGCATCTCATTTATCAAAGTGCAGATACAGTGACCCAAGCGCAGTTACTAGCGAGCAAGACCTTGATTATGGTGGATGATGAAGCATCGACAGGCAATACTTGCGTCAATGTCGTCACTGCCCTTCGTAATGCAGGACTTGACCAACTAGAGCAAGTACATCTTACCACTTTGGTTGATTGGTCTTTAAACCAGAAACAGCATGCAGCCGATGCCAATGAAGCTGTATCTGACCAAATCGCAAAACGCCTGCCTAATATCCACTTTCAACGTCATCATCTACTGTCTGGTGCATGGACTTGGACGGATGCGCCCAATCCCGAACCGATAACGATGCCATCGGTCGATACAACTGAAGCAGGCAGTCAAGCGTTAGGTAATACTGGCAATTGGGGACGTTTCCCAACTCTAGATAGCACCGATGGGTTTGATCATTATCTTTTGAGGTTTCAAACTGCCTTTAACGTTTTTAACAAGCAAGCTCAACCTGAGAAAGAGCCGTTTGAGAAAGAACAGTTGCCACAGCGTATCTTAGTATTGGGCAGTAATGAGTTTGTTTGGTTGCCGTTTTTATTGGCGGAATGGCTTGCGCAAAATACGCATGTAGAGAATAGTAAGAATACGGTTAATTTTAGTGCGTTAACCCGCTCACCGATTGCGCTTGGTGGCGCAATTACCTCGATGCTAAGTTTTAATGATAATTATGGGCTTGGTATGACCAACTTTGCGTATAACGTTACCCCTAGCGATTGGGATTTGATTGTCTTGTGTGTGGAAACTTCCACTGATAGCGTTGATGGTATGTGGAAAGGTTTGGAGAATGTATTGGTGGTGAGTCCGACGCTGTAAATTATTTTATAAGAACTGTCCTCTTACAACCACCATCTAAATCCCGCTCTGCTTTTCACATTCAACCCTTACGGACACCTTTATGACCAGCCCATTCTTTCAAGCCAATCCTGATATTCTCAAGCCTTACGCGCTAATGGATTTGGACGATACGCTCTTTCAAACTCAGCGTAAAATTGACGTATGGGACTTACCCACCACTGAAACTGAAAACTTAGTTTGTGCAACCGTTAACAAACAAGGCGAGCCATTAAGTTTTATGAGTCAGCGCCAAGCCACGTTTTTTAACTGGCTACTTGCTAGCACTGATCTAATCGTAGTGACGGCACGTGACCGTAGTGAAATCCAGCGCGTAAAACTGCCTTTTGATAGCTGGCAAGTTTTGACTCATGGCGCGATTATTCTTGACAAAGACGGTATGTTACAAGCCCAGTGGCAACAGCATATGTATAATAAGCTTGCGCCATTGCAAGAAAAATTGCAGCAGCTGAGCCAGCTATTCGCGAATCACAGCAAAAATGACAGTAGCCAGCTGGTCTTTACACCGCATATCGATAGCTTTAGTGATGGCGCTGATAATAGAGAATTAACCATTTATCTGGCTATCAAACATGGGCAAAAAGACCATCAAGCATTAGTAGATCTCGCTGCAAAACTGCCAACGTTAATACGAGACTTTGAGCAGGATTTTTATGTGCACGTGAATGCGAATAATCTAGCGATATTGCCGCACGCAGTTCATAAGCGCCATGCGGTACAGTTCTTGTTAGCTAATCATTTAGACAGTCAACGACCAAGCTTTGGCTTTGGTGACAGTCTGGCAGATTTACCATTTTTACAGCTGCTTGACTGGTATGGTATGCCCAATCATGGTCAGTTACATGAACGACTTAGCTCTCAATCATTCTAAACACTTAATCCCTCCTAAATAAAAACAATAATCGCCGCCGTTTATAGAAGTAGAAATTATTTTATGACCCATCATATAACAAACCCTAATGTTCAAAAATTAGCAGCATATGGCTCAGGCAGCTATCTTGCCAGTGATGTGACCGTACTGCTCGATATAGTCGCTAAAGACGCGGTCGCCGATGTGCCTGTGAGCCAAAAAGAAGCACTTATTCAAAGTGGGCAACGTCATTATTCTGATATGTTGACCTTGGAGCAAGCGCCTACTGCTATACATGAGCAGCTATACACGCAAGCATTAGAGCAAGGAGCTGAGAGGACTGCCACTGATATTGCTAATTTGGCTTATACGCTACATCACATTTTTCAAAAATCTCGAAATGAACATACCGTTAATACTGAACGTCCATTAGTCTTAGTCAGTTTGGTGCGCGCAGGTTTGCCAGTGGGCGTTTTGTTGCAGCGTGCGTTAGCAGACGTTAATAGCAGCTATGCTTTGCCGAGCGTGCATTATGGTATCAGCATCATTCGCGACCGCGGACTTGATCCAGTTGCGTTACAAATGATATTGAATGCTCATCCAGACAGTCCTATCGTATTTGTTGACGGCTGGACAGGCAAAGGCGCGATTTATCAAGAGCTTGCTCATAGTTTAGAAAAATTTAGCGATCCTAGCCATGCAAACTTTGCCAATATCTTTCATCAAGGCGCAAGTGTTATTCCCTTATTAACGCTGGCTGATCCAGCTGGCGTTGCTTGGCTTGCAGCTAGTATCGATGACTGGCTGATTCCCTCAGGGCTATTAAATAGTACGGTGTCGGGGCTTATATCACGTAGCTTATATACCGAGCCAGCATTGGGGCTACACCGCAGCGTGTTTTATGATAACTTAATTGAGGTCGACCATAGCTTAGCTTTCATCGCTCATATCGATGCAGCGCGCCGTGCATTAGCCCCATCTTTGCAATGCTTGCCGACGTTTCAGCAGCCGCGCTATCAGACAGCTGCTTTAATCGACAAGCTGGCAGCAGACTACGCTATCACCAATCGTAACCGCATTAAGCCAACGATTGCAGAGGCAACACGGGCGATATTGCGCCGTGACCCTGAACGCATACTATTAGCCAGCGCTGATCATCCTGATACCATACTGCTAAGACATTTATGTGCCCAGCGAAATATCATTATTAGTGTATTAGGTGATAAAATACATCCCTATCAAGCCATCACGCTTATCAAGCAACGTAGCGAAGACCATTAATCATTGCTACACTCGCGGTTTTTATAAACCAGACCCGTCTCAAAATCAAAGCAGCGAAAGAAAAAGGTAAAACTACTCCTTCTTGTCGGCTAAACGAATTTGACATTACCAAACGTATTTTTGGGTTTGCGGTCATTGCTGCTGAGCCATGCCACTTGATGATACCTCTTAGATTTCATACCCATTCACTTATCACTATTGATGATGCCAATTATGTCAGATATGCAAAACAACGAGTCTACTCTTTATCAAAACACCCAGTCTTACGCTCACCTTATTACTGAGCGTCATGCGATGCTAAAACCACATGCGCATCACCCGTATCAGTTGGGGGCTAGCCTATACATGCCAGCAACTCGCCAAGATATTTGGCAAGTCATTAAGCGTGATAAATTACCAACGATTAATAGCATTATCATCTGTTTAGAAGATGCGGTTAGCCATAATGATGTTGAGCTGGCACTTGAGCGCTTGCAAACGTTGCTGCATACATGGGCGACGCATGTCGATAGCATCAATGACCCATCAAAACATGCCGATATTCAGATTGAGCAACCAACACGCCCGCTGGTATTTATACGCCCGCGTCATCCAGCGATGTTAGAGCAGCTATCAGGTTTTGCCCATATCGATTTGATTGATGGCTTTGTCATGCCAAAAGTCGATATGTATAGCCTATCCAATTGGCGTATGGCCTGTCAAAATCTGAGCACTGAGCAACTATTGATGCCGACGCTTGAAACCGCAGCGCTATTTAATCCACATCATAATCAGGAATTGGCCATTGGTTTTAAAGAAGCTTTTAGCCAGCCTGTATTTGCCTTACGTATCGGCGGCAATGATTTATTTGCAGCATTGCGTTTGCGCCGTCCCAAAAACAGCATCGTTTATGATACCCCTATCGGCACCCTTGCCTATCAGCTGCTCGGCTGCTTTGTGCCGCATGGCTTTTATTTAACAGCGCCCGTCTTTGAATATTTGGATCAGCCAACGCTATTTATGCAAGAGCTAACCCGCGATGTTAGCTTAGGATTGGTCGGCAAAACGGTCATTCATCCAAGCCAAATTGCGCTGGTGCAACAAGCCTATTGCGTACCATTGAGCATTTTAGATGAAGCACAAGCAATCTTGCATAGCGAGGCGAAAGCGGTGTTTAAATACAATAATACCATGCTAGAGCCTGCTACCCATCGCGCGTGGGCAACAGAAATCGTCAATCGTGCCGAGGCATGTGGCACTCTTGATGACGGCAATAATGACTATACGGCACGGTTATAAATAAAAATCTTAAGGTTAATAGGGCATGTCCTCAATCTGAACGAAAGCGCCTAAGTTTCAAATTAATACTTTAAATGTAATCTCTTACATGCGCTCAATAAAAAAGCCGCTATCTTGAATGTGATAACGGCTTTTTTTAGCACAAAGATTTCATTACTCTATTATTATTAAAACGATGCCTTATTTAGGACTATTTCAAGACCAACTCAAAACTAGACACAGTCCGCTAAAAAGGTGTTAATCACTCGATTGACCTGCTCAGGCTCTTCTACGGTGGCGGTATGACCAGCGCCCTTGATCACTGCCAATTTAGACCCTGCAATCGCAAAATGCATACGTTCAGCCTTTGAATAAGGGGTTGCTGTGTCCTCATCACCGACCACGATTAATGTCGGCACCGTAATACTCCCTAGCTGATCGTAGGTGCCTGCCCGCTCAATGACGCCCATTGTGGCCTTAATGACTCCGCCTTTGCGATTGCCTTGTAGCATCGTTAACCACTGCTTACGATCAGATTTACGCAACTTGTCTGTCAAAAAAGTATTGCCAAACATAATAGGCATGACCTTGTTACTCACGCGTTTGAGACCCAACCAACGAATGGCTTTGACCAGCTTACGATACTGCGGCACGTTTTTGGGATCTTCAGGATCAGCAGAAGTCTCTAACAGGGTAAGCGACAGCAATAGCTCAGGGCGTTTGAGTGCGACACGCTGGGCGACAAACCCGCCCATCGACAACCCTAACAAATGGCACTTATGAATATCTAGTGCCTCTAATAATGCCAATGTATCCTCGGTTAAGGTTTCCATATCATAGCCAGACTTGGTTATTTCAGACTGACCTTGTCCTCGAAAATCAAACGTAATACAGCGATAACCGGCTTTAAAATACTCAACTTGCTTGTCAAATAGGTGTGTATTCCACAGCAGACCATGGGCAAATACCATGACGGGTTTTTGCTTATCGTTTGGCGCGCTGTCTTCATAATAAAGTTCAACATTATTGACATGAATAATTGGCATAACCACTTCCTTGTTGGTTTAATAAATAAAAAATCAGTCTTTTAAAACCTGCCTTCTAAGGCGTGTCTTCATTTTAAAAATGGTGAAAAAAATAAGATAAATTGCCGCCAAACAAGGAAAATAGCACAAATAATATCGAGATATTCATCAGCTATTTGACACAGTTTGGCAAAATTTAGCCATTTTTAACCCATTTAGAGAATGCTCGATTGAATTGAGTACATGCCTTAGCATAATTCAACCTTTCTACAGATAGTAGCCTTATTTTTGAATGGTAGGTTTAATAATTTTAGCAATATAATAGCAGCAAAAAACACCATACCTGAATCATGTCTTAAGCGCGCACAGATCCTGCTTTTATAATAAGCTCAAACTGCTATAGTATTTGGCATTGCATTATTTGTCACATTTACTGCCAATAGCTAGGGCGTGTCCCTAATCTGTAAAAGTAAGTATAAAGGCTTTAAAATAAAGAGACTATTTCAAACAGGGCTCTCTAAATTATGGCAAGAACAGTGCTCACCGATAATACATGGGAACA
>NZ_JAFCVA010000014.1:0-58309 GCF_049896785.1 Psychrobacter sp. TWP2-1-2
GCTAAAGCACTTCCGTAGTATTGCGACTAGATACGAGAAATTGGCTCGTAATTATAAGTCTATGCTGTATCTAGCTTGTACTATGATTCATTGCAAACTGAATTAGGGACACGCCCTAAGCTATAAACTCTACGATTCATAGATCTGCCTTCCTCTGTATCAGAAGGTGCAATAGAACCTTTAATACCGCAATCGAGAGTAGTCAGACGACTAGACTCGATTTTGTGATTTAAAACTAGGTAGTTTTTAACAATGAGTGCTCTATTCTTAGCCAGTGAGTTTGATTGCAACATTGAGGTAGAAGCTTTATTGACCTCATCCTTCGAGACATGAGCTTCAATTTTTATAGTAGCCGTATCATAGTTATTCATCTGTTCTGCTACTCTATCAAGCTCATCATGATACTGTGGCAATAGCTCACTGCTGTCCTTGGTAAAAAAAGCACGATACTCCATCAGTGGAGGCATACCAATAAGACTTGTAATCTCAGGACAACCTTTTTCGTCCACTACCACGTTCTCTGTCGTATTTGGGCATTGATCTAAATCATCAGGCACGCCGTCGCTATCTAAACTAACCGTTATATTTGGCATCTTAATAGTTTGGCTTGTTTGCTTAGACAAGTCAGCGGTTTGACATGCGGATAGCGTTAAGACGCTGATTAAAACAACAAGCATACTTCTCAATAGCGTATTCATAAATTATTTCTTCTAAAGCTGCTGACAGACTTCTTTATAATGCTTCAAAGAATGCTGCTCATCAGGGTAATTCCTAGAATATGCTTTATCAGCTTCTATTACCGCCCCAAAAACTCTTTGATTCAACAATGACATTTCAGCAGCATGCTTTTCAGTTTCAATATTAGCACCTTCATTATTAACACCAAGCTGAATTTTATCCCTGCAATCAAACGCCAAAATTTTATCAGCAACAATCCCTTGCTCTACTAAATAATCTTTGACTAATTTCACGCGATTACTCGCTAAGCGCCTATTATTAGGCGTGGCGTTAGTGGATTGACGGTTTTCAGTTTCAGCTTTGGAGATATGGCCTGATAAAATGGTAACTAAATTAGGGTTGTTACGCGTTTTTTCAGCGACCTTTTGTACTTCAGTTAAATAAGCTTCGTTGGTTAGGGTAAGGCTATCTGAGGTGAAATAGACTCGAATATCCATTACTAGTGACCCAATCAAATTGACCGCCACTGGACAACCATAGGGATCAACCTTGACCCCTTCAGCAGTGTTAGGACAGTTATCAAGTTCATCGGGCACGCTGTCATTGTCTGTATCTGCAAGTGGCTCTATCAATACTTTAGGTGTGTTGTCTACATTTTTATCTATTGTATTATTTTTAGGTGTAGATTGGCAGGAGGCTAAAATAAAACTAGCTATTACGATGGCTATCGCCATCCATGACTGAGTCTTCATACGCCATCCTTAGTTTAGTTAATAACTTGATTCAAACCTTAAACCCCACTCGCCTGCTTAGCAAACAGTCTCATTAATGGCTTAATTTTGCCAACGCGATACATACCTTCATTACGAATTTGTTGAATAGGACGCATCTGTGCAAGTGACCCTGCGAATAGCCAATTAAGCGCGGAAAAGCTATGCATCATTATACTATTATGCGGACGACGCAAACGCTCGTAGCTACGCAACGTTTGATTGCTGCCCCAACTGGTTCCACCACTACGTTCAAAATCATGTGCCAATTGCTCGCTTAAAGTCTGTACATCGAGCATGCCCAGATTCAACCCTTGACCCGCTAAGGGATGGACGCCATGCGCTGCATCACCGATCAAGACTAAGTTGTCCGCGACGTAGCTTTTCGCTTGTTGCGCGGTCAGTGGAAAGCTAGCGATTGACTCAATCTGAGTGATAGCACCTAGCTCATAGTTACTGGCAGCAGCCAATTTATCAGCAATGACGCGCGCGTCCTCCTCTATCAACGCCAATGCTTGATTGCGCTGCAATGTCCATACGATCGACTGCCAGTGCTCTGGGTTGGCTTTGTCTTCATCAGTAATATCCGCTAATGGTAATAATGCCAGCGTACCTGTGGGCAGCATCGCCTGACGGGCAGTCGCTTGATGCGGTTTTTCGGTGTGAATCGCACAGCAAATAGCCGTTTGATTATAGTCGAGTGTATCTAGCCCAATCGCCGCTTGTTGGCGTACAAATGAGCCACGACCATCAGCACCAACCAGCAGCATCGCATCGATAGCAGTATGATTGTCTAACGTCACACGGTAGCCTTGCTTTGCACCTAGCCAATCCATGTTTGTGACTTTTTGCCCCGCGATAATGGTTAGATAATCACTGACATCATCTTCATACAGGCGTTGCCATAACGCATGCTCAATGACAGCAGGCTCGACCATGCTACCGAGCATTTTCGGTAAATGACGGTTAGGATAATTATCAGCACTGTCACCAAACAATAGCTCACCCATACCGTTTAGTTGCCACACTTGCATTTGCGAGTAGTCCGCTTTACGCTCTGATGCTGCTATCTTTTGCCATGCGCCCACGTCTTTAAGTAAGTTAATACTAGCAAGACTCAAGGCATAAACGCGCGCATCCCGCTTGCCAAGCACCTGTTGCCATTCTGAGTCATCACGTGCAGAGCGAGCATCAATTAACGTCACGGGCATTTTTGCTTGCGCCAACGTTAAAGCAAGCGTTGCCCCAACAATACCGCTACCGATAATCAGCGTATGATTATTCTTCATAAGTTATTCCTACAGTTAAGTGCAATCGTATAGAACATTGGTCTAGACCATTAATATACCGTGATATGGCAAACTAGGACTTTAACCCCATCGCGTAGTTAGCGACTAGTGGCTTAATATTTGGCAGTTTATCAAAGGCAACCAACGCCACATTCCTTGCCAGCTTGATCGCTGGGTTAGGATGGGTAAAACCATGTACCACGGCATCACAGAAGCGAATGACGCGTTTTTGATCGCTTAGCCGTGCTTTTTCATAGCGTTTTAACAGTTGCATATCGCCGATGTCTTCGCCTTTTAGCACTTGCGCGCTCATCATTTGTGCCAGCACATGAGCATCGCGCATACAGAGGTTAAAACCTTGACCAGCGACAGGGTGCAAGGTATGAGCAGCATTGCCCATGATGACACAGCGACCCTCTACTTGCTTGTCTGCCAGCACGCGTGTCAGTGGATAAGCGCCGCGGCGACCAGCAGCGACAAACGTGCCAGCGCGCTCACCGAAAGCTTGCTGTAGGGTCTGTAAAAAGTGTGCGTCATCCTCTAGATAATTGGTCTCTTCACCTTTTGGACAAACCCAAACCACCGAGCGTCTATAGCCTGTCTGATAGTCGTCATTTCCATCGCCGTCTGGATCGGTCAGTGGCAACACCGCCAGTGGCCCTGCTGGACTAAAACGCTCAATCGCTACATGCGCGTGCGGCTTGTCCGTTTCTACCACACCGACGATAGCGGTTTGCTGATAATCATATGTCGTCGTGCCAATGTTTAATAATTGGCGTACCGTCGAATCGCGACCATCACAAGCTACCAACACGCTGGCTTGCAACTGCTGCTCATGCTCTTCTTCACCGTAATAGCTAAAGCTGAGCGTCACCCCATCGCTTTGTTGGTCAACGGCGATGACGTTGGCATTATCGATCAAAGTGATTAATGGCTCTTGCTGCACGGCTAATAAAAGCTTACGTCCGAGCCACGCATTTTCCATCACTTGTCCAAATGACTCGACCTGCTCTTCAGCTTTATTTAATTGTGCACGCCCAAAGCTGCCTTGCTCACTAATCTGCACCGCATCGATACGACAAGCATGACTTTGCAACTCACCCCATAACCCAGTTTCTTGATAAATCTGTACCGTACGACGTGACAGTGCTGTATTGCGGCTGTCTAAATAATGACTGCGATTGCTGTCATCATTTGGACTGATGGTTGGATAGCTATTTTTTTCTAATAACGTGCTAGCAATACCATGATGCGCTAGCAACAGTGCAAATGACAATCCCACATGACCACCACCAGCGATGAGGACTTGCTGCTCAGTAGCTGCCTTTTTATGTTCAAACTTTTTTTTAGCATTCGATAAATTTACATCAGTATTTTGCATTATTATTCCTAATTTTCATGTCTATTTTACGCTGTTGGGCGCACGCACTATAAGCGATGAATAATCGCTAGAATTATCTCAATTTTTTAGGGCGTATTGAACATTCACACATCGGCATAGCCTTAGTCGAATGCGTAATACACCCTAACCTTCGTCAGCTTTCATCATTTTATTCATATTTTAAACTCAGCGATAAATCACTATGACATCACCCATAGATTACCACAAATCGCCTCCAACTCTGTCGCCTTAACAGTAGCCAAAACGTATACCTGAAACGCTTGATTTAATAACGCTCTAAACGTTATTTGCAATGTCATAACCCGCTCAAAAATGGACATAAAAATATCAAAGTCGAAAAGCGGTTGCAATCGTCGTACAAAAACAGTGTCATCTGTTCGACCTATGGCTTGAAATTTAAAATCTATCGACCATAATAAAGACAAGACCGTTACTTATCATCACTCCTAAAACGAATAATAATTCTACCGTCATTTCTATCTCTATAACGTAAAGCCAAGACCATAACGACCGACCATTTTATCTCTTAAACCCGCAATGCCATCAAAACCAAATCATAGCATTGGGGTACATAATAAAAGGATAATCGCTTGACTGATTCCATGAGCCGCCGTATAAAGTTTGAATCATTGACACCATCACAGCTCAAAACCGTGCTTGGTGAATACAACAACCACATGAAATACATCCAACAACGCCTCGATATCAAAATCATGCAGCGTCAAGGTGACTTCTGTTTGAGTGGCGACATATCGAATGTCGAGCGCGGTGAACGTATTATTTATAAACTGGTAGATGAGGCACAGAATACCAAGGACATTAGCGCAGAGGAGCTACATCTTATTATCCAATCAAGCATCGCACGCGATGAGGATATAGAAGGCGATGAGCCATTGGCAGATAACGAAGATAACTTAAGCCCAGCCAGCGACTTTACGCCTACTAGTCTGCGTACTCGGAATGGTAAGATTGTACCGCGCGGTGGCAATCAGCAGCGCTATGTTAAAGATATTTTATCGTCTGATGTGTCATTTGGTATTGGTCCTGCTGGTACGGGTAAGACCTATTTAGCCGTGGCTTGCGCCGTGGATATGCTTGAGCGTAATGAGATTGAGCGGATTTTATTGGTGCGTCCGGCGGTAGAAGCTGGTGAAAAACTGGGCTTTCTGCCAGGTGACTTGACGCAAAAAATCGATCCCTACTTGCGTCCATTATATGATGCGCTATATGAGATGATCGGCGTTGAAAAAGTGGGCAAGCTGATTGAAAAACAAGTCATCGAAATCGCACCCCTTGCCTATATGCGCGGTCGTACGTTAAACAACTCGTTTGTCATCTTAGATGAAGCGCAAAATACCACGCCTGAGCAAATGAAGATGTTTTTGACCCGTTTGGGTTTCGGTTCACGAGCAGTAATTACAGGTGATATTACACAGGTCGATTTACCACGTGGTCATAAGTCAGGCTTAGCGCAAGCAATGGAAATCTTAAGTGGTATTGAAGAAATTCATATCACCAAGTTTGATTCAAAAGATGTGGTACGTCATCAATTGGTACAGAAAATTGTAGAAGCCTACGATGTTTATGATGAAGAACAAGTAGCGTTAGAAGAAAAGCGTAAGTTTGAGCGCAGAAAAGAGCAAGAGCGTAAACAAGTTATCGCTAATGCTGCAGCCAAGCTATAAACGGTCTAGCCTGCTACTTAATGTTATAAAAATGCAAAGCCGGATTACTGTCAGTAATCCGGCTTTTTACGACTAGCATTTTTTAGCTTTAGTCATAGGTTATATCAGATAATAAAGCACACCATCTTACAATAAAGTAAAAGGATAATGGCATGAGCCAAGAGAAGGGTAACAACAGTTTTGACAACCATGATGCAAATGAGCGTGCTGGCGATGATGCCAGTTTGGCAGCACTTGATATCAGTGCCACCAATAGTATTGATGATGACATACTAGACACTTTTTATGATCGTAAGCACTTACAGTCTGTGATGATGGCAGCGTTGGATTATATCGATGGGCGCATTAAAGAAGGTCTAACGTTACCCTATTTTGTAGATATCGACCCTGAGCTATGGCAAGAGAAATCTAAAGTATTAGACATATACATTACCGATGAGATCGAGGGTCAGGCATTAAATTTGGAAGCACGCGGTAAGGATTATGCGACCAATATTTTATCTTATCCAAGTGATCTGCCAGCCGCAATTATTGAGCTGATGCCAACGCTACCCCTCGGTGAGCTGGTCATCTGTCATGGCGTCATAGTACGTGAAGCCGCAGAACAAGAAAAGACAACCGCACAGCACATTAGCCATTTACTGATACATGGTGTGCTGCACTTATTGGGTTTTGATCATGAGCTTGGACAAGCCGAGCAAGATGAGATGGAACGGTTTGAAATTGAGATTTTAGCAGGTCTCAGCCTTCCAAACCCTTATACTTAGTTCGAATTTTTAGCGACTAATCTTTGGTCATCGGTAGCTTTTGTGCTTGACTCATCTGATTAATCATCTGATCCAGTCCTTTGACATGGACATTACGCTGCGGGAATGGAATGTCGATTTTTTCATCATCCAAGGCGTATTTGAATTGCTCCAGCAAATCACACTGCATGGTCCACCAGTCAGCATTGGTTGTCCAAATATTGAGCGTCAAGTCTACTGAGTTATCACCCAAATTGGTGACACGTACGATAGGTTCAGGGTCAGTAAAGGCCAACGGATTATTTTTTGCCAAATTCAGCATCACGTTTTTGGCAGTTTTGATATCGGCATCATAGCCAATACCAACCGTGATATCGACACGGCGGTTGGGTAGCGCCGTATAGTTCGTCACAGCTGAAGTCGTAATATCACTATTTGGGATAATGATATCGTGATTGTTTATCGTCGTCAGGTGGGTATTTACCAAAGTGATTTCTGTTACGGTTCCTGTGTAGCTGCTGATTTGCACATAATCGCCGCGCACAAAGGGGCGAAACGTCACAATCATGATGCCAGCGGCAAAGTTAGACAACTGATCTTTTAGTGACAGACCAATGGCTACTGCAGCACCGCCCAATATAGCGACGACTGAGGTGGTCTGTACGCCAACCTTACTCAAAGCAGCTAACGCAACCACGACCAGTAGCACCCCATAGATTAAGCGACCTAAAAAGTTCGCAACGGTATCATCTAAGCGACTACGCAACATCATTTTGTGAGCAACGGTGACTGCCTTTTTGGCAAGCCAGCGACCTACGACGAATATTAATATCGCTAGCGCAACTTTAATGACCAAGCTTAATGCGTTACTGGTTAAGTTGGCAACATCTATTGTAAAACCTAAAAATTCCATACTGACTCTTTATTTTATAGCGGTGTGTGGTATTCGTTTGTTATAAATATTGGTATCTTATCTGTTTGCAGCGTAGCTAACGCTCATCATCTATATATTGAATTCGCTTAGGGCGTGTTTGATATTCACAAATAGGCACTGCTGATTGCGAATATTCAACATGCTCTAATAAGTGACAGTGACTTTATCACTATAAAGAAAAGTGCGTATCAGACGCAATTCGACGATATCGCCCATGTCTTTGGTGAATTTACCAAAGGGCGCTGCTTGGCGTACCGATTGCTTTGCTGCTTCATCTAATAATGTGGAGTTGGAGCTTTCAAGCAGACGTATGGCTTTAACATTACCATCACTACTGATAATAACCATCAGGCGAACTTCGCCATTGATTTTTTGCGCCCGCGCCTGCATGGGATAATGCAAATTCCCAATGCGTTCGATATGCTCACGGAAGGTATTAATATAATCTGCAGCACCGAGCGTGGTCGAATTGCTATCGACCGTCACGACTTTTGATTTGGTTGCATAAACTTGCTGACGTTGAGACAGCTGTGTCTCTAAAGTAGCAATTTGTTTACGCAGACGCTCTTCTTGCGCCATCATATCATCTTGTGCTTGCTTGCTATCATTATCAGACTCCACGCTCGCTTGACGCCAGCTTAAGGTGGTACGCAGATAGCTTTCTTGATAATGCTGCTGGCGTACTTGACGCTGCAGGCTAATCACATCTTGCGTCTCACTTATTTGCTCAGCAGACAATGGACTGATTTGGTCGTTCTCTTGTCTTAATTGCTCCTCCACTGTGCCGCCACCTTCTTGGGAAGCATTAGCAATAAAGTGGGCGTCTTCATTTGGCTGCATATTGTCGGTTAGCGCTTTTGCTACATCTTGCATCATTGCTGCAGGATCTTTGCCCATCGAAAAGCCTATACCAAAAATAATAATGGCGTGTACGGCCACAGCGATAACGATGGCCACCGGTAAACTAACATCCCGCTTAGGTGCTTGCGCGGAAAAATGATAGCTTTGTGAATCTTTGATATAGGCCACAATGGGTCTCAGCTTATGAATATGAGCTTATAAATACAAGACAGCAAGTAATAAGCGTTATGATAATGAGCAGGATTTATGCTGGCGCTATCATAACATGACATAGAATTCTGTCGCTAGCACAACCGTTGCCGACTCATTTTAATCCACTCACACATGATTTATCTCCTTTGGTCAATTTATTGACGAGTTGAACCAGCAAAAATGATATAAAACCAATGCGGCTATGTCATCGCTAGACCGTATTTTGAACATATAAGCATTGCCAATTAAATGATTTGCGACAAAACCCATGTGTCCATTTTGAAGCCATCATATTTGTTATATACTGTTTTATAATTTTTGTGTCATTAGGGCGGGTTAAACAGGCGTAAATAGACAGGGCAGATTATTGCTGGTTAAGCAAAAACGCATGTAATGACCACTCGCCAGCTTTCATTAAAGAACAGTCAGTCTGTCTGTCATTTTTTAATCAGTCGCTCTTTATGCCATTGAGTCAGCTACCTCCCCTATAATTATAAGGATAATAAGTTTGAGTGATTTTGATAACAGGGATAATTCAGACAATTTTGATGAATTTTTTGAAAATATGGGCTATCGTTTCGACGAATCATTTAGCGATGGTTGGGAGCGCCTTACCCAATCAATCAAACAGATATATCATAGAACGACTGATAAATTCGAAGATGAGTTGTCGCTGCCAGTGGCACAGATTTATGTCAATGATGCGCTGCAGAAGTTCGTCACTGATAATGTAAAAGCCATCTTAGAGTTACGTGTTGAGATGCATGATGACTGGTTCCGCTTATACTGTACAGTCGATGCTGGTGGCATTTATGCAGAGGTGGCGAGTAATTTTAGTTTGATTCATGTACAGCTCGATCGTAACGTCCAGCGATTTGTCTTTGGTCAACAGACTTATACTGATGTGCTAAATCTACGTTGTGAGTCGTTTATTAAGCGCCAAGGTATCAAACTGTTTATTTGGTTTTATCACACTATTCTGAAAAAAGACCCATTAGGCTTTATTCTCTCTTATATCAATATCGCCCGTGCAAAAGACGAGGTTATCTACCTTGATATCAATCGCTGGTTAAAAAAGAACAAAAAAATCATGAGCACTTTGCATAAAGTTCAAGTTAACTATGGCGAGCTTGAAGAAGAGCAAATGATTTTGAAAACTCAAATCAATTATCGTGATTTGTTGGCTGCCAGTAGTAACGAAGATATTATCGGCAATGATGATGAGCCTGAGCTGATGCAAGGCCCTATTAACCCCATAGATGATGCGACCGAACCGAGTCAGGTATAAATCCCTCAGTATACAAATGACGTTTTTTACTTAGCAAAAAAGCGCTGACACTTAGAGACTATTGTCTTTTAGCGTCAGCGCTTTTTTATCAAGCAAATTTTCAATGGCTTCTAAAGCGTGCCGTCATCAATCATGCAACTACCAGTAATTTTCTACAGCAATATTGCCCTCGCCGCGACGATTCATCACCAAACCTAAGGTCTTGAGCGCTTCTTTGGTGTCTTCCACCATGTCTGGATTGCCACATAACATGACGTGCGTACTATCAACATCTAAGGCAATCCCTGCTCGCGCTTGTAGCGTACCATCTAGCAGCAACTTGGGCAGACGCTCTGTCAGGGCGCCTTCGACAGGTTCACGGGTAACGATGGGAATAAAGATTAGTTTTGCTGGATGATCGACCAAAGAACCAAAGTCTTCTTGCAAGCTTTCAATCTTGTCGATATAGGCAAGCTCTTCTATCGAGCGCGCACTATAAGCCAAGATGATGTGCTCGTAATCTTCCCACGTCTGCAAATCTTGTAACATTGATAAAAATGGTGCCAAGCCCGTTCCAGTCGCGAGCAGCCATAAATCTTTTGGTAAAGGCTTTTGATAACGTGCCAAGGTTAAAAAACCAAACGGCATGGTATTAAGCAGCAGCTCATCGCCCACTTCTAAATGCTGCAACTGCGACGTAAATGCACCATCCGGAATAACGATAGAAAAGAATTCTAATACTTCATCAAAAGGTGAAGAGACGATGGAATAAGCCCGAAAGATGTCTTCGTTTAGTTTCTCATTCTGTTCTTCATTAGCAACGGCATTACCTGCTGCACGCTGCTGTTTATAATATTTTAATTGACTGGGATTGACGCCCAAACGCACAAATTGACCCGCAGTAAACTTAAAGCTATCAGGACGGCTGACAGTGAAGCTAAATAGGTTTGGCGTCCACGTGGTCTTACTAAGCACAGTTACTGTCTGAATATTATCACTCATAAGAATTATCGACTCACTTTTTAGTAATCATTATTTTTATCAAGACTTTAAACGACACAAAATAAAAGATGCGCCAAGCTTATCACAAAGCTGGCGCATCTTGGGTTTCTGACCGTAATAACAGATAAGCAGCGGTATCAGCATACCCCTACTTACCCTTTTGCTATTTACCAAATACGTGCCAGACTTGCCCATTCAATCATGCTGTTTGGCAAGATACCAAAGAAGATAATCATCGCGGTCACCGCAATAACCATAATCCCGCCAGTACGCATCGCCCATTGGCTAGAAACGTCAAACTCAATGAACTGTTTCGGACGTTTAAAGAGGGTGAGCATCACGCGCAAGTAATAGAATAAGCCGATCGCACTACCCAAGATAATCATCGCTGCCAAGAACCAATTGGTTCCTTGTACCGCTGCCAATATCGCAAATAGCTTGGTAATAAAGCCAGCCGTCAACGGAATACCCGCCAATGACAACATCATAATAGTCATAACCGCAGTCAATACGGGACGACGCCAAAACAGCCCTTGATAATGGGTCAGCTCATCAGCCTCACCAGATAAACGATAAGGGCTCGACATCAAGGTTACAACGCCAAAGGCACCGATAGAGGTTAATGCATAAACCGCCATATACATACTAGAGATACTATCCGCTGCCGCGCCGATACTGACGATGACAATCAACACATAACCCATATGGGCAATGGATGAATAACCCAATAGGCGTTTGAGGCTGGTTTGACGTACTGCTAATAAGTTACCGACTAAGATAGATAAAGTTGCCATGACCATTAACAGCATTTGCACCGATGGCAAGGCCAATAAAGACGTATCGATTAAGAAACGAACCGCCAAGCCCATCATAGCTACTTTTGATACCGATGCTAAAAAGGTAGCGATTGGTGCTGGAGCACCTTCGTATACATCTGGTGTCCACATATGAAACGGCGCAGCAGAGAGTTTAAAGGCGATACCAAACATCATCATCGCCGCACCAAGTATCAGAAGTGGCGACTCAAAAACATCACCCAATACCATACTGATTGGCTTAAAGGCGAGCGAGCCTACTTCGGCATAGATAAATGCCATACCCATGAGCAATGTCGCTGATGCCGTCGCTGACAGCACCAAGTACTTCAGCCCTGACTCTAGTGAGCAGTTGCGCATATAGGTATATGACAGCATACCGTATAGCGGTATAGACAGCATCTCTAAGCTCATAAAGAATGATGCTAAATGCTGAGCACTGACCATCAGCAAAGCACCAATCGTCGATAGCAACATGAGCAAATATAGCTCTTCTTTATTATCCTTGAGATTGGCCAAATACGCATAAGATAACGTACAACAAGCCAATGCACAGATAAAAATAATCACCATATTAAACTGAGCAAAGTTATCAATAACGAATAACTGCTCAGCATTTGGTACGAGAGTACCGCTATTCACCATACCTGTCATTTGCCCAATGAGGGTAAACAGACCAATATTTAAGCCGACGACCGTTATCGTACCAGTCACCATATGTGAGCGTTTAATTGCGATGGCAATCATGACCACCAATACCGTAATAACGACGGCAATGATTGGCGCATAAGGCAACAATCCCATCAAATCATTCATCGTAATATCATTCATGACTTAACGTGCCTCCATTGCATCAAGCAGTTGCGACGCATCTACTTGTGTGACTTGACTGTATATATAAGCGTTATTGATCCACTGCATCGCATGACTTGAGGTATCAAGGAACGGCTGTGGATATAGACCAAGCCATACCAAGCCTGCAGCGAGCATCAATAACAATGACAACTCACGCTTGCCCAAATCTTTTAATGGACGCGTAGGCAAACCATGTGCTTTGGTTTCTTGCATGGCGACTGCTTCGATATTATTTTTGCCAAATAATGCACGGTGAATCAAAATAAGCGAGTATAGCCCTGCTAGTACCAGACTGAATGTTGCAAAGACCACAAATACTGGATACTGAGCAAAAGCACCAAATAAAATCATGAACTCGCCAATGAAATTACCTGTCCCCGGAATACCGAGCAATGCCGCACAGAAGAACATCAGTATCGGTGCGTAGTAACGGAACTGACCCCACATACCACCCATCAAGGTCAAATCACGCGTATGTAGACGCTCATATAACTGCCCTGCCATGATGAATAGCGCTGCTGAGCTTAAGCCGTGCGCTAACATCTGAATCATCAGACCTTGCAAGCTGAGTAAGGTTCCAGCATAAATTGCCAATACCACAAAGCCCATATGCGAGATACTGGTATAAGCCAGTAGACGCTTCATATCGGTCTGCATAAAGGCGAGCCATGCGCCATAAAAGATACCAATCGTACCCAAGGTCATGGCAATCGGCGCAAAATCTTGTGATGCTGCTGGGAATAACGGCAACACAAAACGAATCAAACCATATGCGGCGGTTTTAATTAGCACCCCTGCCAAATCCACTGAACCTGCCGTTGGGGCTTGTGCGTGCGCATCTGGCAACCAGCCATGGAACGGAATAATCGGCAGCTTAACGGCAAAGCCAATAAAGAAGCACAGCATGATCGGATATTCCCAGCCGCCAAGTGACGTACCGAGCAAATCATTATAATTAAAGCTGACCACCCCTTTTTGAGCGTAGCTGATAATGACCAATATCAAAATACCGACCAGCATAATAAGCCCAGACGCTTGGGTATAAATAAAGAACTTAGTCGCTGCGTATTCCTTGGTTTTGCCAACCACATCATGACCCCAAATAGCGATCAAGAAGTAGATAGGAACCAGCATCATCTCCCAAAAGAAGAAGAACAAGAACAGATCAATGGCTAAGAAAACACCAATGACGCCGCCCAAGCTCCACAAAAGGTTGAGATGAAAAAAGCCGACTCGACGCTGAATCTCATTCCACGAACAAGCCACTGCAGCAATACCGAGCAATCCTGTCAACGCCACCATCATCAGTGACAAGCCATCCATCGCTAAATGGAAGCTAATACCAAAGCTCGGTATCCAAGGCACACTAAATTCAGCGACCCAAGGCACAGCAGCGTCTGGCGCAATGACTTGCTTACTCATGCCACTAAAGTCGCCGTATTGCCACATCACTAGCGATAATACAAAGGTCAACGTCATACCGATTAGAGCAATCCAGCGCGGCAGACGTTTATTAAAGCGCTCGACCAACCAACATAACAACCCGGCAATAAAGGGAATTGCAATTAATGCTGGTAGCATCCACGTTTGTTGTAACTCAATCATCTTATACCACCGTCATCATTACCAGCACTAGTAATACAGCCATGCCCAAGCCAAAGCTTGCAGCGTAACCTCGAAGTGACCCAGTTTGCGTCGCAGACAATACCTTATTACCAGCAGATGCCAGCTTAGGCAAGACGAGCCACGCTTTATCGATAGGGTCGGCTTTAAATAAGCGGCCGATGAACAAAAAGGGTTTTACAAAAATTACATCGTATAGCGCATCAAAACCTAGACCATGATAACACCAGTGATATAGCGCCCCACCAACACGTGAGCGCTTAAAGCGGGTGAGCATGCGACCTTTATCCACCACATATAATAGCGCCGCTATTATTAGACCAGCCAGCATCGCACCCATGGCGATAAACTCAGCCGTATGCTTACCATGCGCTTGACCAGCGACTTCCAATAAATGCCCAACGCTCTCTGGCAATACGCCTTGTAATGGCGGGGTAATAAATGCGCCCACTGCCGTTGATAATACGAGCAACACACTAAGTGGCAGCCAATACGACACACCAGATAACTTATGCGCGTGCGTTTTCTCTTCACCAAAGAAGATAATCCAAATCATACGGAAGGTATAAAGCGCGGTTAAGAAAGCACCGAATACACCCATATAAAATAAGACCATATGACCGGTTGCATAACTTTCCCAAAGAATCGCTTCTTTAGAATAAAAGCCAACGGTGACCCAAGGTATTGCCGCAAGTGCACCGCCACCAACGATATAGCACCAAAATACCAACGGTATCTTTTTACGTAGACCGCCCATCTTAAAGATGTTTTGCTCATGGTGTACCGCAAGAATGACTGCACCTGATGATAAGAATAACAATGCTTTAAAGAAAGCATGGGTCATCAAATGGAAAATTGCGCCTTGCCACGCGCCAACGCCGAGTGCTAAGAACATATAGCCAATTTGGCTCATGGTTGAGTAAGCAAGAATACGTTTGATGTCGGTTTGTGCCAGTGCACAGAATCCAGCAACGACCAACGTCAATGCCCCTACGCCGCCGACCCAATATAATAAAATACCAGGCGTCAGCTCAAACAATGGATGTAAGCGAGCGATTAAATAAACACCTGCCGTGACCATCGTTGCCGCGTGAATAAGCGCTGATACTGGCGTCGGACCTGCCATCGCATCAGCCAGCCATGTATGTAATGGCAGTTGGGCTGATTTACCCATCGCGCCGCCAACTAACATCATGGTTGTCAACATCATCGTTGGATTGTTGATATCAAACACTTCTGGTGCACGGATAATAATCTCTTGAATATTAAGCGTACCAAATTCACGGAATAATAAAAACAGACCGAAGGCTAAGAATACATCACCTACGCGCGTCACCGTAAAGGCTTTCATCGCTGCAAGACCATTGGCGCGGTCATGGTAATAAAAACCGATCAGTAAGTACGAACAGATACCCACGCCTTCCCAGCCAAGATAAAGCAAGAACAAGTTATCTGCTAATACTAGCAATAGCATACTGGCAACGAACAAGTTCATATAGCTAAAGAAACGGGCAAAGCCAGTGTCACCTTTCATATACCAAGCGGCAAAGAGATGGATTAAAAAGCCAATCCCAGTGATGACACCCGTCATCGTCAGTGCCAAACCATCAAAGCTCAGACCGAAACTTGGGGCAAAATCTCCGACTTGGAACCATGTCCAAAGCGGAATCTCTATGACTGTTCCTGCTGGATTATTGGTTAAAAAAGTATAACTAACGATTAACGTGCATAGTGCTGATAACAGCATACTACCGACACCGACAATCGCTGCCACCTGCTCTGTTAGCTTGTCGCGCATAAAGGCTAAAATCAAAAAGCCAACGAGCGGGAATATAAAGGTTAATGGTAATAAACTCATGACATCATCCTTTCATCTCATTGGCGCTGTCGACATCGAGATGCCCACGCTGATGATAAAACCGCAATAATATTGCCAAACCAATGGCGGCCTCTGCTGCTGCCAAGGTCAAAATAAAGATAAACATAATCTGTCCATCTGGATCGACCCAACGACTGCCTGCCACCACAAATGCTAATGCTGTTGCATTCATCATGATCTCAAGGCTCATTAGCATAAATAGGAAATTACGTCGTACCATGACGCCGCACAGACCAATGGCAAATAAGATACCTGCCAAAATCAGTCCATGGCTCATGGGTATCATGCCCAGTACATTCTGCGCCTCAGCAACTGGCTGTACTAAGCCCGCTACCTCGTGGGCAAACGGCACGTTTGACACATCTTGTGCCACGCTCGCTGCTAGTACCATTAGTCTGACTCCTTGCGCGTGACTTTATTCACACCCAGCTGCGTACCTACATTCATACTTACATAGTCATGCGGGTCAACATCTTTATATTCGTAAGGTTCTGCCATTTTCGCCGCGTCAGCATCTATAGGCATGCCGTGATTATCGTAGTGTTTGATACTCGCAACATTAGCATTAGATGCTTGACGATCATTACTGTGGTTTGCATTAACAGTAACCTCATCAGCGATAGACTCTTTACCCAAATGATACGCGGCGACCAAGGCTGCCAACAGTAGCAATGCAGCCACTTCTATCAACATCACATATTTAGTAAATAGCACCGTACCCACTGCTTTGGCAGATATTGTCGAGCCACCAATCATTGCCGCTTCGTCATGACCCATACCAATCATCGCATACAGCACAACCGCGATAATAATCGTTAACCCTGTCGGTAGCGCCCAAGTGCCCGCATCAAGCCAGCGCTCTTCACGCTCATCATTGCTCATGCCTAAATTAAGCATCATGATGACAAAAACAAATAGCACCATAATAGCACCGGCATAGACAACAATCTCTAACGCACCAGCAAATGGCGCGCCTAGTACAAAAAATATCCCTGCGATTGCCAGTAATGACACAATCATCGATAAGATAGCATGCACTGGATTGGCTTGAGTCACGACGCGCAGACTGGCAAATATGGCCACTGCTGCAAGCGAATAAAACCCAGCCAGTTCAGGATGGTTCAAAATATTCATCATGGTAGCAAGCTCCTTAGATCAATCGGTGCAGCTTCGTTTTGTGCTGCGCCTTTTGGTTTGTCCGCTACCGCCATACCCGTCACACGATAATAGTTATAATCAGGATATTTACCCGGCCCTGAAATGAGCAAATGCTCTTTTTCATAGACCAAGTCTTGGCGCTTATATTCACCCAACTCAAAGTCAGGCGTCATTTGAATGGCTGTCGTTGGACACGCCTCTTCACACAAGCCACAAAAAATACAGCGCGAAAAGTTAATTCGAAAAAACTCTGGATACCAACGACCGTCTTCACGTTCCGCTTTTTGTAAGGAGATACACCCTACCGGGCATGCCACCGCACACAAGTTACAAGCCACACAGCGCTCGTCTCCATCAGGGTCACGCGTTAGGACAATACGTCCACGAAAACGCGGCGGCACAGGTACCGGCACCTCAGGATAAAGGATGGTGTCACGCGGTCTGAGCGCATGACTATTGACCATCCACATGCTGCGGACAATGGTAAATAGTCCAATGACGGTCTTTTTTATGGTAGTAAACATGGGATTATTATCCTTATCAGCTTTACCCTAGTTCATCAATGATGGCTAGTGATGACTATAACGTTGGGGAAAAGATCAAAATGACCGCAGCAGTAACCAACAGATTAATCAACGTTACTGGCAGACAAACTTTCCAGCCAAAGTTCATCACTTGATCATAACGCGGACGCATGAGTGAGCCTCGAGCCAAAATAAACATGGTCATAAAGAACAGCGTTTTAATCATGAACCAAAAAGCTGGTGGAATAAATGGAATATCTAAATTAAAAGGTGCCAACCAACCACCAAAGAATAAGCACGTCATCAGGGCAGAAATCAGGACAACGTTGACATATTCGCCAATAAAGAACATACCGAACTTCATGCCAGAATATTCAACATGATAGCCTTCAGCCAGCTCTTGTTCTGCTTCTGGCTGATCAAATGGATGTCTATGGGTGACTGCAACACCAGCAACGACAAAGGTCAAAAAGCCAAAAAACTGCGGAATGATATACCAGCCGTCGATTTGCGCCTCAACAATGGCGCGCAAGTTAAATGAGCCTGTCAATGCGACTACGCCCATCAGTGATAAGCCCAAGAAGACTTCATAACTGATCGTTTGTGCAGCAGAGCGCAAACCACCCAGTAGCGAGAATTTATTGGCAGAGGCCCAACCACCGAACATCACTGCATAGACGGCAATACCTGCCATCGCAAAGAAGAACAGAATACCAATGTCCCAATCAGCCACGCCAAGCGTCGGCGAGATAGGAATAATGGCAAATGAGGCCAATGCGGTAAACATCGCGACCGCAGGTGCCAAGGTAAACATAAACTTATCGGTAAAGTTCGGCGTCCAATCTTCTTTAAAGAAGATTTTGAGCATATCAGCAACCAGCTGCAACGAACCAAAGGGTCCGACGCGGTTTGGACCGTAACGGTCTTGCCAGAGTGCTAGCATGCGGCGCTCATAGACAATCATCATAGCGGCAACCATAACCACGACCAAGAAGATGACCAGTGATTGCCCGACCATAAATAAAATGGACCAAGCATCAAAGCTCATGCTACCAGCCAAGAAGCTTGGCACATCAGGGATAATACGGGTAACTTGCATATTACACCTCCTGTGTGGTGGTCGGTGCTGTGTTCATTTGCGCAGCATCGTTATTGTTCATCATATCGTTAGCCATGCTACCCATCATCGTCACTGGTGCATCCACTTTGCGAACCGACGCTGGCATTGATGGATGAATAATACTCACCTGCCCAACTGGGTAACCGATACAGCCTTCTGCTAAATAACCGACAATCTGTACTGGTAAGGTAATTTGTTGCTTATCGACTTCAATCGCTAAGTAATCGCCATTAGCGATGTTCCAGTCCTTAGCATCATCCATCCCGATACGCCATGCAGCAACAGGCAGTTGCTCCGCAACCACTGGGCTACGTGACGCCATCATAGAGCTGGCATAAATATTATTGATAGGCACCAGTTTGGCTTGTCCTTGCTGCATATCGGTCGTCGTCGCAGACATAGCATCTGGTGCAACATATTGACGTGTTTCTAAACGTGCTAGCTGATCGAACATGCGCACACCTGGGTCGCCATTTTTTAGATGACCACCGACCTTGTCTTGATACTTGTTCCACGCTTGCGGTGAGTTCCAGCCTGCCGCATTGGCAAAAGGAATCATTGAGCTTGGCGTTTCTTTACCACTATAACCTTCCATTGAGAAAGTCAAACCGGTGTCTAAATCTTTTGGCTGCATCGGCTCATGCACAGATATCGGTGCACGCATAGCGGTACGACCTGAATAGCGACGCGGCTGACGAGCAATTTTAAGACCCGTCATACGGTAATCGGCATCAGGAGCAGCATTTTTAATACCCGCAAGCTTAGGATGCGTGGCGATCAATGCATTGATGACGTCATCTAGCTGCGTCCAATCAACATCACGACCCTCGATGCTGCTATGCACGGCATGTAACCAGCGCCAGCCCTCTTTAATACTGCTCATTGGATGATAGTATTCGTTGTCGTAAACTTGGAAGAAACGCTGTGCACGACCTTCAGCCGATATCAACGTACCGTCTGCTTCTGCAAAACTAGCCGCAGGTAATACAATATCGACATCTTTGTGCCAATCAAGTAGCTGATGATCTAGCGCAATGACGGTTTTATCAGATAATAGCTGCGTTAATTTATTGGCATCGATGGCATCAGTCAGCTGATTTTCAGCAACGATAACCACATCAAAATCAGTGGCCAGCAGCTCTTCTACTGATTGACCTCCAAGCATGCAAACACCCATGCTATTGGCATCGGTAACTGTTAAGTAGATACCTGCTTGTGCATGATACTTATTGTTTACTTCTTTCAGCTCAAGTTTTTTAGCAGGAGCGCGTTCTACATTGTCTTGAGTTTCTGTATCAACACCGGTTTCAGGTTTGTTTGGTTTAGCAGATAGCTCTTTATCTTCTATTTGCGCTTGCTCATCACGGACTTGAGCATTATACGTGTCCACTTGCTGCTGTTCAGTCGCTTTAATGGCTGAGCGTTTTTGGGTCAATGCTTGAGTAATCTGCGCCGCTGCTTCGATCAATACGGTAGACGATAAGCTGCTACCCGAGATGACCAGTGGCTTATCCGCTTGAATCAAGTCATAAGCGATTTGCTTCGCTAATGCTTGCATACCGTCAGTCTCAGTACTGGCATTAGTACTAGTAGCAGTATCGACATCTTGCTCAGCTGCTTGTGGATCTGCGATTTCTGCGAAATCATCAGCGAAATTGGCAATTTCATCAGCCACTTTAAAGCCAAGTTTAGTGATGTCTTCAGGCGTTGCTACGACACTGACTTTACTGATGTCTTCTAGCTTAGTCTGTACCACGTCGATGACATAAACTGGGCTTAACGCATCTTGAGCAATACGTTTAACAGGCTCGGCAAGCCACGGCTGCGTTTGTAGCGCCGCTGCCATTTTCAGGCCTTCGTTTTTTGCCGCTTGGCGTACTGACAACGCGACACGTGACGAAGTTTGAGTGATATCTTCACCCAATACCAACACCGCATCATAACTTTCGATATCAGTCATGCTAGGGTTATAAATGCCATCAGTACTTAATACTTCGATGCATTTATTGACCAGTGCTTGCTGCTGATGATTGAGACCCGTTGAAAACTTATCAAAGCCAACGAGGTTTTTTAGCGCAAAGTTGGTTTCTAGACTGGCACGCGGTGAGCCAATACCGATGACTTTTTTGTCTTTGATACGCTTGATGGTTTCATCTAATGCATAATCAATATTGATTTTGACATGCTTATCATTGATACGTTCAAGCGCTTGGGTTGGGCGATCGTCACGATTGACATAGCCATAACCAAAGCGGCCACGGTCACATAAGAAATAGCGGTTTACTTCACCATTATAGCGGTTTTCAATACGGCGCAATTCACCATAACGCTCACCCGGTGAGATATTACAACCTGCTGAGCAACCATGACAGATGCTTGGCGCATACTGCATGTCCCATTTACGGTTGTAGCGCTCAGAATGCGTTTTATCGGTAAAGACACCCGTTGGGCATACTTCCGTTAAGTTACCTGAGAATTCGCTTTCGAACTGGCCATCTTTATCACGGCCAAAGTAAACGCGATTGTTTGAGCCGTAAACACCCAAATCTTCGCCGCCTGCGTAGTCTTTATAAAAACGGACACAGCGATAGCAAGCGATACAGCGGTTCATCTCATGCGCGATGAATGGGCCAAGCTCTTGGTTATGATGCGTGCGTTTGGTAAAGCGATAACGACGACGGCTATGACCTGACATATAGGTCATGTCTTGCAAATGGCAATGTCCGCCCTCTTCGCAAGTTGGACAGTCATGTGGATGGTTGGTCATCAGTAACTCAACCATCGACTTGCGGAATGCTTTGGCTTCATCGTCAGTGACAGAGATATACATGTCATCGCCCGGAGCGACCATACATGACATCACAAGACGGCCGCGACCTGCTTCCATATCTTCTTTGTTTTGGAATTGCTTGACCGCGCACTGACGGCACGAGCCTACTGAGCCAAGGGCTGGATGATAACAAAAATACGGCACATCAATGCCGAGTGATAAGCAGGCTTGTAGCAAGTTATCTGCGCTATCTACTTCGACAGTGGTTCCATCAATATGTATGACTGCCATGCCGCTCTCCTTATTTCACTTCTGGCTGTTGATTGGCTGCCGCATCAATGACATCGACACCAACCGCCTGCGCGATTTTTTGATCAAACTCTGGACGGAAATATTTAATCGCACTCATCAGTGGTTCCATCGCACCCGGCGCATGTGCACAGAAAGTTTTACCAATCCATAAGTCACGCGTAAGGCCTTCTAGCTTTTCCACATCGCCGACTTGCCCTTCACCATCATTGATAGCAGTAAGCAATTTGACACCCCAAGGCAGACCGTCACGGCATGGCGTACACCAACCGCAGGATTCGCGTTGGAAGAAAATCTCGAGATTACGAACGAGTGGCACCATATCTTGTGTTTCATCCACGACCATAATTAGCCCAGTACCCATACGGCTACCTGCTTTTTGAATGGTGTCAAAATCCACCACCACATCTAAATGCTCAGTGGTTAAAAAGTCAGTAGAGGCGCCACCTGGTAGCCAAGCTTTCAGTGTTTTACCTTCTTGCATACCACCCGCTAAATCCTCAATGATTTCGCGTGCCGTATAACCAAACGGTAACTCCCACAGACCTGGGTCATTGACTAAACCTGAGCAGCCAAACAGTTTGGTACCCGGTGTCTGGCTCTTGCCTTTGATGTTAGATAATGACTGATACCATTCAACACCATGGTTTAGGATGGCTGGCATGTTACACAAGGTTTCAACGTTGTTGACGACGGTTGGACGACCCCATGCACCAGAAATTTGTGGAAACGGTGGTTTGGTACGTGGATTAGCACGGCGACCTTCTAAGCAATTAATCAATGCGGTTTCTTCACCGCAAATATAACGTCCAGCGCCAGTATGCACATGCAGATTAAAACTAAAATCTGAGCCTAAAATATTCTTGCCCATTAGATTATTGGCCAAGCATTCTTCGATAGCAGCGACCAAACGTTCAGCGGCCAAGATGTACTCACCACGGATAAAGATATACCCGTCAGTTGCACCAATCGCATGCGCGGTAATCAACATACCTTCAATTAACTGAAACGGTAGGCGCTCCATCAATAGGCGATCTTTAAAGGTGCCCGGCTCCATTTCATCAGCATTACAGATGAGATAACGTGGTAGACCATCTGGCGGTGACATAAATGTCCATTTCAAACCAGCATTAAAACCTGCACCGCCGCGACCTCTAACGTTAGCAGCTTTAATCATGTCACCGACTGCTTTGGGCGATTGACTCAAAGCTTGCTTTAAGCCATCAAAGCCTTTTAACGACTCATAGGTGGTCAAATCTAGTACGGCATCATGGTGTGCTAGACGCCATGTTAACGGTTTGGTTTCGCTAGTCGCTGTTGCTTTATCACCATAAATTGGAATGCGCTGCTCATTGAGCTGGCTTGGCGCTTTGCCTTGACTACGTTGAGCAATCTGCTCTGAAAGCGTTAATCTCATGCGTATAGCTCCAATAATTGCGTGACTTCTTCAGGCTGAACAGGACCATACGTGTCTTCGTCAATCAACACAGCAGGGCCTTTATCACAGTTACCTAAGCAGCAAATTGGCAATAGCGTAAAACGACCATCAGCCGTTGTCTGACCATACTCAATACCCAGCTGCGATCTGATTTCAGACGATAACGCCTCATAGCCTGTCAAAAAACAAGCCACTGAATCACAGATAAGGATGACGTGGCGACCGACAGGCTGACGATAAATACGGTTAAAGAAAGTAGCAACCCCGTCCATATCTGACATCGGAATGTCTAGAATATTGGCAATGGCATTCACTTGTGCGTCATCGACCCAGCCGTTGCGCTTTTGCACAATCTTTAGCGCATCGAGCGAAGCAGCACGTGCTTGTGGGTAATGGTGCATAAACTCATGAATAGCCGCAATTTCCTCGCTAGTGAGAATGCTTGCCACATCTACTTTTGGCATTTTGTCGGAAACAATTTTCATAGTCTTCTATCTGTCCTCACTCATCACGCTTTATCAGCTAATAGCGACAGTCTTATAAGTGTCGCTATATGGCAAGATATCAGCATTTTGGTGTGCCATTTGGCAATGATATATTGATAAACGTATTTCTTTAATAACAATAATTTTCTGATCAAAGCATTAGACTAAAGTATTAGCGATCACAGTCAGCCATTACAATATCAATCGATGCCAAATACATAATGGCATCAGAGACGAGCGAGCCATTAATCACCGATGGCATCTGCTGCAAATGCGCAAATGTCGGCGTACGAATACGGGTACGATAGCTCATCGTCGCCTTATCCGATGTGATGTAATAGCTGTTCAACCCTTTGGTCGCTTCTACAATCGTCGTACACTCGCCCGCTGGCATCACAGGACCCCAAGATACTGAGATAAAGTGATTAATCAAGGTTTCAATATCGTTTAAGGTACGGTCTTTTGGCGGTGGTACCGCTAGTGGATGATCGGCTTTATAAGGGCCTTGTGGCATGTTATCCATGCACTGGCGAATAATACGTAGCGACTGACGCATCTCTTCGACTTTTACCATACAGCGATCATAAGCATCACCGTTATAACCGACTGGCACTTCAAAGTCGTAATTCTCATAGCCCATGTATGGACGTGCTTTACGCAAATCGAAGTCAACGCCTGTCGCGCGCAGACCTGCACCAGTGACGCCCCACGCTAATGCTTGCTTAGCATTATACTGAGCAACGCCTTGGGTGCGGCCTTTGAGCACGCTATTTTGCAATGCCGCTTTGACATATTCGTCCAAGCGTTTTGGCATCCAATCCAAGAATTCGCGAACCAGACGCTGCCAGCCACGTGGTAGATCAGCAGCCGTACCGCCGATACGGAACCAAGCAGGATGCATACGATAGCCAGTCACGGCTTCGATGACGTCATAAGCTTTTTGGCGATCGGTAAACATATAGAATACAGGGGTCATGCCACCCGCATCCTGAATGAACGTACCAACGAATAGCAAGTTATTGGTAATACGGAAAAACTCACTCATCATCACGCGGATAGTCTCAGCGCGCGGTGGAATCGTAATCCCAGCCAGCTTTTCGACCGACATGATGTACGGCAGCTCATTCATCACACCGCCGAGATAATCGATACGGTCGGTATAAGGAATAAATGAGTGCCAAGTTTGACGCTCAGCCATTTTTTCTGCACCGCGATGGTGATAACCGATATCAGGGATACAATCGACGACTTCTTCACCATCGAGCTGTAGCACAAGTCTAAAAGCACCGTGAGCAGAGGGATGGTTAGGACCGATGTTCAAGAACATAAAGTCTTCATCACGACCTGAGCGTTTCATGCCCCATTCTTCTGGGACAAAACGCAAGTTTTCTTGCTCGTACTGCTGCTTGGCGGTATTCAAGAAATATGGAGTAAACTCAGTCGCACGAGCATGATACTCTTTACGCAGTGGATGACCTTCCCAGTATTTTGGTAATAGAATACGGGTCAAATGCGGATGACCGGTAAAGACAATACCGAACATGTCCCACACTTCACGCTCGTACCAGTTGGCATTTGGCCAAATCTGCGTAGCGCTCGGTACATTGACATCGTCTTCACTCAGCGCGACTTTAATACGCACATCACTATTACGCTCAAGCGACATTAGGTGATAAAACACTGTAAAGTCACTGTCAGGCAACCCTTGGCGATGCTGACGCAGACGCTCATCTATCGCTGACAAGTCAAATAGCATGACGTATGGCTGGGGTAATTTACGCAAGAATAAAAGAACGTCGAGCAAATCAGCACGTGCCACCCAAACCGTTGGAATCTCATCCACAGTGTGCTGCACGACAAACTTACCGGCATACTTCTGCTCCAGCTCGGTGATAACCGCTGGAATAGGCTTAATATTAGGATCTATGTTTTCAACTACCGTGACCATGAATGATGTATTCCTTCATTAATCATCATTGAGCTATGTTGAGCCTAACCGAGCTATGTTAATCATAACTGAACCATGTTAATCATAACTGAACTACGCTAAACATAAGCGAACTACGATGAATATATGCGTACTGAGCACTTTTACGGATTGTGTATGATTGAGCCAAACTAAAACATGATATAACCAAATAATTTATGCCTAATATGCTATTTATCAAATGCAGTTTGGCTACAGGCTCGCTGATTAAATACTGTCTGGGCTACGCAAGTTTTTCACAGCGATACGATCTGCTTGCTTACGGTCACGCTCAGGCGTCATTTGTGGCTGATAGATACCCTGATCATTGACATGAATACCTAGCGGGCGACGCTCTTTAGTAATCGACTCTTGCAGCAACATTAAGCCTTGGATCAACGCTTCTGGACGCGGCGGACAACCGGGCACATAGACATCAACAGGAATAATTTTATCCACGCCTTGCACGACCGAATAGATATCATACATACCGCCCGAATTGGCACAGGCACCCATCGAGATAACCCATTTTGGCTCAAGCATTTGCTCATAAAGGCGCTGAATAACCGGTGCCATTTTGACAAAACAAGTACCAGCGACGATCATCACATCCGCCTGACGGGGCGACGCGCGGATAACTTCGGCACCAAAACGTGACAAATCATGAACGGCAGTTAGGGTGGTGGCATATTCGACATAACAGCAAGAGGTACCAAAGTTAAATGGCCAAAGTGAGTGCTTGCGCCCCCAGTTTGCTGTTGAATGGACGAGGTCTTCGAGACGACCCATAAAGACGTTTTTATTCACTTCGTCTTCGATTGGGTCATTGACCGTTTGACTGGTCTGTGCAGGATAGATATCTGCATCAGGGTTGGCTTTTGTTAATGTGTATTTCATAACATACAACCTTTATATTAGGCGAAGCGCAGCAATCATCTTGCTTCCGCTATCCCCTTAACTTCTATTATTAATAAGCGACCATTTTGCAGTAACGTGCCACAAGACCGTCAAAAGCGATTAGCGTTTGACTTTGTCTTGTTGCGCAGATGTGGCAAAATCCATGGAAGTCACATTACCAGTAGTATTAATATGATCGATATTTTGCAAGTGACGGCGATTAGTCTCGATATTGTTCGAGACGTTAATCTGCCCTGAAGACTGGGCTGGTATCTTGCCAGTTGGATCGACCATCAGCTCATCGACGCCATCAAACTGCGTAATATCTGCCAAATTAAAACCTGCCGGAGCTGCATATAGACGTGGTTGCTTGCGGCGCTTGTCCGATGGTGCCCAATTCATCGCACCCAGACTGAGCTCGTATACCAAGCCTATAATCAAGATGGTAATGAATATCGCGGCAGCAGCGAAGCCCAGCCAGCCTGCTTCACGTACTGAAACGGCATAAGCGTACAAATATAGCGCTTCTAAATCAAAGATAACGAAGAAGATTGCCACCAAATAGAATTTGGCAGACAAACGAATACGGGCGTTGCCAGCTCCGACAACACCCGCTTCAAATACTTCTTCTTTTTGTGAGCCCTGAGAGCGACCGCCAAGCAAACGCGGCACAACCAGCATAAAGACCACTAGCCCAATGGCGGCTAAGATAAAAGCAATGGCTGACCAATTAAAAGCAGACATGATAATACGTGCTCCTCACCCAATCGAGTGTCAAGCGCAGCGCGCATACTCACAAACTATAGAGTGGTAATAGCGACTGGCATAACGCAGACGAAAACACAAAGTAACTGCCATTGGGTCTTAATAACTCAATGGCTCATATAGATACTGTGCTGGTAATAACCAATTATCAAGCTTATTGACGACGATGTCAGACATGACCAACTATAGATACTCCGATATATAACGGAGAAAGGCTGGTCGCCTAACGCATCTTCTAACAACGTAAGATCAACGTATTAAATCAATATCATATTCGATAGTTTATTTAATTGATTTAATAGCTCATTACACGTGGTCAACAATGACGAGACAACTGGCATAAATTATTTACGTACTATACGCATATCAGTGCCTAAAAGCTAGTTTTTAACTGTATTGAACGGTCACTTTATAGGTGAAAGAAACATGTTTTTTTTACCATGAATTATGATATAGACGTTACCTTATATTAAGCCTAAATCCACATTTTTGAGTGGACGCTAGTATATATAGTATAAGTCACGAAAAATTAACGCTTTTTTACTGGGTGCCGATCCTTGAACTCCTCCCCAATGTGACGGTTTTTGCTTTATAATAACCCGCCTAATTGCATGGTAGTATCAGCGGCTGTTTTAACGATGGCGCTCTCGATTAATTGTCACAAAATATTAACGGTCATGAGCGTGATTAGCGGATAGGTTGATTAACCTTATCGACGCCATGTTTTGATATCGAGATGACGCAACAAACTATAATGCTATGTTGCCATCTTGCGCTATCGATCTGCCTCATACGTGCCGTTTTTATCTCACTGAGCAACGCTTGATATCAACACTCGCCTTTTTTGCTTTCTTTTTGCTTTTGTCTTACAGGTCACCTTATGAGTCAACTTAATCCCAAACAACAAGAAGCGATGCTTTACGTATCCGGTCCATTGCTTGTGCTAGCAGGTGCCGGCTCCGGTAAGACATCGGTGATTACCCGCAAGATTGCGTATCTAATCGAAGAATGCAACATGCCAGCCGAGCGTATCACCGCGGTGACCTTTACCAATAAAGCGGCGCGCGAGATGAAAGCCCGTGTCAGTAAATTGCTGCCGAGTGAAAAAACTCGCGGGCTAACGGTGTCTACCTTTCACCAATTTGGGCTACAGTTTTTGCGTTATGAGCTGATTCATACCCCGCTCAAAGGTAACTTCTCCATCATGGACAGCGACGACAGTAAGCGTTTGCTGATGGAGCTGATGATGCGTGACAATTTAAGCGGCGCTGAAAGTCGTGAATTGGTCGGTAAAGCCATTAAAATGATTTCTGACTGGAAAAACGATCTGATTGAGCCGGATAAGGCGATGGAAACCTTAGACGATCCAGAAGACATGATCTTCGCCAACCTCTATGCCTTATATGAGCGCAATTTGCGTGCTTATAACGCCGTTGATTTCGATGATTTGATTGTCCTGCCGACCAAGATATTACGTGAAAACAGAGAGCTGCGTGATAAATGGCAAAACCGTATACGCTATTTATTGGTCGATGAATATCAAGATACCAACACCGCCCAGTATGAGATGATTAAATACTTAGTCGGACCGCAAGGGCGTTTTACCGTCGTGGGCGATGACGATCAATCTATCTATGCGTGGCGCGGTGCAAAACCGGAAAACATGGCGCTACTCAAAGAAGATTTCCCAAAACTCAAAATCGTCATGCTTGAGCAAAACTATCGCTCGACCACGCGTATTTTGACCTCTGCCAATGCCGTTATTACCAATAACGAGCATTTATTTGAGAAGAAACTCTGGTCAGATAAAGGTCAAGGTGAAAAAATTCGCATTATTAACTGTCGTAATGATGATGATGAGTCTGAGCGTGTGGCAAAAGAGATTGTCACTCATAAACTGCGTTTCGGTAATGAGTGGGAGCAATATGCCGTTCTTTATCGCAGTAACTTTCAGGCACGCATGCTAGAGGCGCAGTTGCGTCAACTGCAAGTGCCTTATAAGTTGTCGGGTGGTCAGTCGTTCTTTGCACGTAGTGAAATTAAAGACATCATGGGCTATCTGCGTTTGATTCTTAACCCTGAAGACGACAGTGCGTTTTTACGTATTATCAATACGCCTAAGCGTGGAATGGGGCCAGCAACGCTAGAGAAGTTAGGCTTATTTTCACAAGAGCATAGCATCTCGCTACTCGCTTCTTGTACGCATGCAGGGCTCGCGCATGTTTTGCCATCGAAGGCTTATGGTACGATAAAGGAGTTCGGTGAGTTTATTGAACATTATACGCGTGAGCTCGATCAGCATCCTGACCCTGTGCCTATCGTCCGCCAAATGATTGATGAAACGGGTTATATCGACTTTGTGCGTAGCGACGCCAAAACCCCGCAACAAGAAAAAAACCGTATCGATAATATTGATATGCTCTACACTAGTATTCAATCACTGATTAATCGCGCCGAAGAAGACGAAGATCGCACCATTGATACCATCATTCGTAAGCTGGTGTTGCTGGATATGCTCGAGCAACAGCAAGAAGAAGAAAACACCAACAAGGTTAACTTGATGACCTTGCATGCAGCAAAAGGTTTGGAATTTGATTTTGTGTATATCATGGGGCTTGAGGAAGAAATGCTACCGCACCGCAATTCTATCCTAAGCGAGACGGTCGAAGAAGAACGGCGCTTGATGTATGTCGGCATTACTCGTGCGCGTCGAGAGCTGACATTGACGTTAGCGACTCAGCGCCGTGCGGGCGGACAGATGCGTGTCACTTCTGAATCGCGCTTCTTAGATGAGTTACCAGAAGAGCATATTGACTGGCCAGCCAAGGCGAAAAAGAAAAAAGCGACTAAAGATCCAGAAGCCGTTGCTGATGAATACTTGGCTAATATTCGCGCTTTATTGGGTAATCGTTAGCGTTAGGCTTAGCGCTTGAGAGCATCACCAGTTAGCGACATGAGAAATTAGCACTTATTCGACATTTTAGTGCTTGTTATTATTTATACTTTCTAAAAACTTTGGAACCTTTATGCCTACCCCTATGCCTGATCAGGAACGACCATCTACGCTACAGGGAGATTATAATCCGGCAGAGTATAGCGGCGAATATAAGCTTCTATACCTGCAAAGTTTGGTTGCTGACAAGGCATACGAGGCGATTACTGAGTTTTTAGAAAAGCAGTCCAAATATGAGATTGCGAGCCTATTAGAATCGTTCCCTAGCCAAAATCGCTTATTGATTTGGGCACAAGTACCAGAAAATATCAAAGGCGAAGTACTTGCCGAGTTAGAGTTTGATACACGCCAGCCGCTGTTAGAAAACGTTTCATCGAAAGACATTTCCTTATTTACCCAAGACCTTGATGCGCAAGACATCTCTGAGATTTTAGACACCGTCACCGAAAGTGTGCGTACCTCGGTGATGGCAACCTTGGATGAAGACATCCGAGTACAGGTCAATAAGCTCGATACCTATGCTGACTGGGAAGTCGGTCGTTATATGGATCCTGACCTCATTCAGATCAGGGATGATATCACCCTTGCAGAAGTACAGAATTGGCTACGAGAAAATGACGATTTGCTCGATGATGAAAGCCAAGAGCTGCTGGTCGTTGATCAAAGCCAACAATTACTTGGGCTGCTCAGTCTGGTCGATTTGATTAAACATGATCAAACTACCTTAGTCTCAGAATTGATTGATAACGCCATCACCATTAATGATCGCTTAGACATCCAAGATGCCGCAGCGATTTTCCGCTCAGAGGACATTCGTTTTGCCCCCGTTATTAATAGCCATGGTGAGTTGGTCGGTCAGTTAAATGGCGAGGACATCATGGAAATTATCCAAGATGATGTCGATAGCACCATGAAAAACCTCGCGGGTGTCAGCCAAGATGAAGAGCTGTTTGCGCCTATTTTAACCAGTGCCAAAAGCCGCAGTATTTGGTTAGGCATTAACTTGTGTACCGCCTTATTGGCTGCCGCTGTGATTGGTCAGTTCGAGGCGGTACTGGCAAAAGTGGTGGCGCTGGCGATACTCATGCCTGTGGTCGCGAGTATGGGCGGTATTGCTGGGTCACAAACTCTGACAGTGGTTATTCGTGGTATGGCGATGGGTCAAATCGGTGGTTCTAACCGTTTATGGTTATTAAATAAAGAGCTGTGGGTTGGCGCGATAAACGGTATCATATGGGCGATAATCATGGCGATTATTGCCCAACTATGGTTTCATGACATTAAAATCAGCGCCGTCATTGGTTTTGCCATTGCCATTAATATGACTGCTGCTAACGTTTCGGGCATTAGTATTCCACTGCTCCTAAAACGCATGAATATTGACCCTGCCCTATCCGCCTCGGTTATTTTAACCACCGTGACGGATATCGTCGGCTTTATGTCATTCTTAGGTTTGGCGAGTGTGTTGATACTATAATCACATAGCCAACGTTCAAACAATATTATTTAGAAATCATATAGTTTAGAAATTATCTTATTTAGAAACAATATGATTTAGAAACTATCCAACCGTTAAGTGAGTGCGTTATGCAAGCTGTACAAGTTAAAGTATTAAACCCTAAAATTACTGAAGATAAAGCGTTCTCGTTACCGACACGCGCCACTGATGGCAGCGCTGGTATCGACTTGCGCGCTTGTATTGATGAGCCATTGACGATTAAAGCAGGTGCCACGCATTTAATTGGTACTGGTTTGGCGGTTTATATCCAAGATCCTAACTTTGCAGGGATGATTTTACCGCGCTCAGGTCTTGGTCATAAGCACGGTATCGTCTTGGGTAATTTGGTTGGCTTGATTGATGCCGATTATCAAGGTGAGCTGATGGTCAGTATTTGGAATCGTAGTAATGAAGACTTTGTGTTGAATCCTGCGGAACGTATGGCACAATATGTCGTCGTACCCGTTGCCCGCCCTGAGTTTGAAGTGGTGTCAGAGTTTAGTGATACCAGTGCACGCGGTGCAGGCGGCTTTGGACATTCAGGCCGCCAGTAATTAGTTATCATTACTGATTTGCCATTTTAATTGTACTTTAGTCATCACAAAATCACCATCACGTGAATCACGCCATAAGGAGAGTAAGCGATGCCGTCTTTTGCTGCGCAGCAATGCTTATTTCGTGCTTATGATATTCGTGGTTCACGCCAGCATTTTACGACGGATTTTATCCAAGCATTAGGCAAGGCATTTGCTCAGCTTTACAGTGTCGCAGATTGCAACTCAACCGCAGCTCCTGCCAAAGCCTGCTTACCAAAACCAAGTATCGACCTTAAAAGAACCGTCATTGTGCTTGGTTATGATGTGCGTCTCGGTAGTGATATTATCGCTCAGAGATTGGCTAATATACTGACTGAATATGGCCTACAGGTTATCCAGCTGGGGTTAATTACTACCCCCATGATGGTTTTTTGGGCAGAGCAACATTCTGGTCATGGCATTATCGTCACCGCCAGTCATTCTGCTAAAGACATTTTAGGTATCAAATGGTTGGTTAACCATCAATCTCCGAGCCATGCAGAGATTCAGTTGCTTTGGCAAAAAACGCGAACTAACTATGCCTGCCACCTCAATCACGCTCAAACACAGGTCGATGCTCAAAATACGCTGACAAATACAACTGCTAAATCTATTTGTAATCAACCTTTCAATTTATCTGATGCACAAGTCGCGATGACTTATATTGAGGCTATCGCTCAAGTTTTTAAGCAAATCCATCCCTGTAATAAACCACTTCTCAAAGATAACCAACAACCACCTGACACCCTTGATGTGGTGGTTGTCATAGACTGCATGCATGGGGCGACCAGTAATATCGCCCAGCGTTTATTTGAGCATTTTTGCCAGCAGGTCATCATGATTAATGACACCGCAGATGGCAGTTTTCCCTCTGGCAATCCTGATCCCACTGAACCACACCGTCTCAAACAATTACAGCGAAGTGTGCGTCAACATCAAGCAGATATAGGTATCGCTTTTGATGGCGATGGCGACCGCTTAATGATCGTCGATAATAGCGGTAAAGTTGTCACGCCCGATCACTTGCTATATTTATTAGCGCAAGTGGCGCTGACCGAACACCCTGAAACGCTGTGTTATAAAAGCCCAGTCCATTCACAACTGCCCTCTCAAATCCTTTTTGATATTAAATGCTCCCATCATCTACCGAAACTCTTGTCTGAGCTTGGCGCAACACCTGTGCTCAGTAAAACGGGCAGCAGCTTTATGCGCCGACAGATGCAGCATTCTGCTGGTCAAATTGTCTTTGCGGGTGAATTGTCAGGGCATTTCATATTTAACGATAGCCGCTTTATTATCTATGATGATGCCATGTACGCGGTCTTGCGATTGCTGCATTGGCTAACAGCTTACGATGCTCACGGTAAAAAATCTCTGACTGATATTACAGAGCAATTGCCTGCTATGGTCAGTACAGCAGATCATTATTTGCCGATGCCTAAAACCCTTAAAAAAGACGATGCTCTCGTCGTACAGCTGACAAAATTTTGTCAGTATTTACGCCAGCTCGTGGAAGCGACCATGGCAGAAGATTCTGGTGATCATTGGATAGCTACTAGCCAGCCATCGCTTTGCCGTTGTTCGATGAGTCGGCAATATATGACGTCCAAGCAAGCCAAATGCTTATTTCCAGTGGGGACGAAGCTGAGCTGTATTGATGGCGTGCGTTTGGATTTCGCCCATGGTTTTGGGGTGCTCCGCCAATCAAACACCAGTCACAATCTTACCGCACGCTTTGCTGGTGATAGCATAGAAGACTTACGTGACATCCAAGCAAAATTTGCCGCTTTATGTCGCCCATTTGATAAAAAACTGGCGGAACAAATTGTCGCTATTCCTGCCGAATAGTTTTGATCAAAATAGTTACCGTCAAAGTAGTTGCTGTCAAATAAAAATATGACTTTTTAATACCATAACTTAGGAGTTTATAATGACGCTTAATTTAGATGATGCCAAAAACACTGCTGAAGTATTGACCACGGCGCTGCCTTATATCCAGCGCTTTGTCGATAAGCTTATCGTGGTCAAATACGGTGGCAATGCGATGACGGATCCTGCGCTTGAGAGCTCATTTGCCCGCGACATCGTCTTGTTAAAAACCGTTGGCATTCATCCCGTGGTCGTGCATGGCGGTGGCCCACAAGTGGATAACTTATTAAAAGAGTTGGGGCGTCAGTCAGACCGTATCGATGGGATGCGCGTCACCGATAAAAGCACCATGGATATCGTCGAGATGGTTTTGGGTGGTAGCGTCAACAAATCTATTGTTAGCTTAATCAACAAGCACGGTGGCCGCGCT
The DNA here is from genome assembly GCF_049896785.1 of Psychrobacter sp. TWP2-1-2. NCBI lineage: Bacteria > Pseudomonadati > Pseudomonadota > Gammaproteobacteria > Moraxellales > Moraxellaceae > Psychrobacter > Psychrobacter sp. TWP2-1-2. The sequence continues at coordinate 34,756 of NZ_JAFCVA010000014.1, forward strand.
ATCGGTTTGACGGGTAAAGATGCCAATTTAATCCTAGCCAAAAAACTGATGATGGAAAAAATTGGCGCAGATGGGATTGCTGTGCCCGTAGATTTAGGGTTTGTCGGTGATGTGGTCAGTGTCAATAAAGACGTGATTAACATGCTCATTGCCTCTGACTTTATTCCCGTCATCGCGCCGCTTGGGGTCGATAGCGAAGGCAATACGTACAATATCAATGCCGACTTGGTTGCAGGTAAAGTAGCGGAATTCTTGCAAGCTGAGAAATTAATGCTATTGACCAACATCAAAGGTGTGCTGGGTCGTGACGGCGAAGTCGTGACTGGACTCACGCCAAAGAAAGTCGACAGCCTCATTGAAGACGGCACTATCTCAGGCGGCATGATTCCCAAAATCCAATGTGCACTTGATGCGGTACGTAGCGGTGTAAAAAGCGCGGTGATCGTCGATGGTCGCGTGCCTCATGCCACGCTGTTAGAGATTTTTACCAATGAAGGGGTTGGTACATTAATCAGTCGTGATTTAGGCTCATCATTGGCCGAGTAGCAGGAGTAAATCATGGCATTGTGGCTTTGGTGTCTACTTTTTATCTTAGAAAGCCTGTATTGCTGGTGGATTATTGGCTATGGTGGCGCAAAATGGATAGAAGGGTGGAAGTCATTTTTCCTCATTGAGTGGTTTGCACTAGATTGGAATGCCGAACAAATTCGCCTGTATGTGCTTATTATTTGGGGCTTTAGTGTGATTTGGTTTATTTTAGGTGTTATAAAGCCCGAGCTAAGAGGTTCTTAGCTCGGGCTTTATTGATGGTAGCCGTATTCTTTTACGAAAAAACTTTATCAAACTCAGCTTCATCATAACCGCATAATAATAATGGCTTATTTTTATCTAACCGCTCACCTTCAACTATCGGACGTTTGATCATACTAGTATTTTCTACGAGCAAATCAATAGCTTTATCCACATCGCTATCCGCCGCTTGCTTTTGACTGTCGTCTAGTTTGCGCCATGTCGTACCGCGCTTATTGAGCACCTTATCGATGCCTAATTTAGCTACCCAACGCTGAACGCTATCTTTATCGATACCTTGTTTTTTATAATCATGAAATTCATAGCTAACGCCTAGATCATCAAGCTTAGCAAAGGCTTTTTTCATGGTGCTACAAGATTTGATACCGTAAATAGTGATGGTCATAGAGACTCCTCAACGTCAAATATAAATTAAATGCTTATTTACTGAAAAAAATAAACGAGCGATAACAGTATAAAAATAATTAATAATAGCCATTTGGTTTTTTTAGTAATCAGCTTTATTCTTTCCATTTCAATCGACTGATAATGTATGGCAGGCTTTCCTTCAAAAGCGAGTTTAACAATATGATAAATCTCCATCTCATTGAGTAGCGTATCTTTGTACCTCATAGTTTTTAACGGATACTGTATGACCTTACCTTGTTTTGGTTGAATAACCAATGCCCAAGTCTCTGTTCTACCATAAACCTGATAACTTATATCTATATACTCAACATCACGCCACAACACAGATTTTTGTTTTGACTTGCGTAGAACTTGCAAAATAGTTAGTCCATTCGTACTGATCTGTAAGGCAGGTTTACCGCTAAGTAAAGCCAGTAATGACACTATTATTCCTAAAACGATAAGTATTATAAGTAACAACAAGATTATGACGGCAACCCAACCGCCCTCCTCTTGCATTATAGGTACGCCGTAATAATACAGCGGAAAAATCAACAACCCCAAAGCCAAAATTAATAATATGTGTTTGTTTGATAAATACAAATCAATAGGATATGTGAATACTTGCCCTTTTTTTAGTTTTTGCATGCCTAGCCTTACTGTAAGTCCATAAGTGTTTATATAGTATTTAATACTGCTCTATTATTGCGCTGCCCCATCGCATTTTTTGCCGATTTGCGCTATTCTAGCGTATCTAATTTCTTATCAAAATATTCAATCTCGAGCCAACTATGAGCAATACTGTGACATCTGACCAAGCTGAAAACAATCATTATAACCCACAAGCGATAGAAGCGGCGCAGCAAGCCAAATGGGCAACTGACAAGCGCTTTGAAGTGAGCAATGAGCCAAGCGATAAGCCAAGTCGCTATATGCTGTCGATGTTCCCTTACCCAAGCGGTAAGCTGCATATGGGTCACGTGCGTAACTATACGATTTCTGATGTACTGAGCCGTTATTATCGCCTCAAGGGCTATGAAGTCATGCAGCCTATGGGCTGGGATGGCTTTGGCTTGCCAGCAGAAAACGCGGCGATTGCCAACCAAACTCCACCTGCCCAATGGACGTTTGCCAATATTGACAGCATGCGCGCGCAGCTTAAATTACTCGGTTTATCGATTGACTGGTCACGTGAATTTGCCACTTGCAGCCCTGAGTATTATCAGTGGGAACAGTGGTTGTTTTTACAGTTATACAAAAAAGGCTTGGTCTACAAAAAACTGTCGACCGTCAACTGGGATCCTGTTGATAATACCGTCTTAGCCAACGAGCAAGTCATCGATGGTAAAGGCTGGCGTAGTGGCGCTGCGGTCGAAAAGCGCGACATTCCGATGTATTACTTCAATATCACCGATTATGCTGACGAATTGCTCGATGATTTGGATCAGTTAGAAGGTCACTGGCCATCAGAAGTATTGACCATGCAGCGCAACTGGATTGGTCGTAGCGCAGGCATGGAAGTACACTTCCCTTATGAGCTTGCTGGCGAGACCAATACCTTAGATGTGTTTACTACTCGCCCTGATACTTTGATGGGTGTGACTTATGTGGCGGTCGCCGCCGAACATCCGCTAGCGCAGTATGCGGCTGAGCATGATGAAGCGATTGCGCAATTCTGTGCGCTTTGCAAAAAAGGCTCAGTTGCAGAAGCAGACCTAGCTAAAGCTGAAAAAATCGGTATGGCTACTGGTCTTACGGTCACGCACCCACTCACTGGCGAAGAAGTGCCAGTATGGGTTGCCAACTATGTACTCATGAGCTACGGCTCAGGCGCGGTGATGGCTGTCCCTGCTCATGATGAGCGTGATTATGAGTTTGCGATTAAATACAGCTTACCCATCAAACAAGTCATCGATATCCCTGTCGGCTATTTCGATACGTTAGAAGCAGATGCAAAGGCGAACGATACTGAGATTAATCGCGCTTATACCGAACGCAATACTTTGGTCAATTCAGGCGAATTTGACGGGCTAGACTTTGAGCAAGCATTTGAAGCGATGCTGACCAAACTAGAACCACAAGAGCTTGCTAAGAAAAAAATCCAATACCGTCTCCGTGATTGGGGGGTTTCTCGCCAGCGTTATTGGGGCTGTCCTATCCCAATGGTAAACTGTGAGCATTGCGGTACCGTACCTGTCGAAGAGCAAGATTTGCCCGTTGTCTTACCGACTGATGTCGTTCCTGATGGCCGTGGAAATCCATTAAAAAACATTCCAGAGTTTGTCAATACGACATGTCCTAAATGCGGTAATCCTGCTGAGCGCGAGACTGATACCTTTGATACCTTTGTGGAATCAAGCTGGTACTATGCACGCTTTGCAAGCCCAAATGATGCGCAAAGCATGGTCAATAAATCTGCCGCCAATAAGTGGCTGCCTGTCGATCAATACATCGGCGGTGTTGAGCACGCGGTAATGCATCTACTTTATGCACGCTTCTTCCATAAACTGATGCGTGATGAAGACTTGGTGTCAGGAAATGAGCCGTTTGCTAATTTGATGACGCAAGGCATGGTATTGGCAGGGACATTCTATCGCCTAAATGCGGATGGCAGTACCACTTACTATTTTGCAGAAGACATTGATATCGACTATGACGAACGAGGTCAGCCGATTAAAGCCATCTTAAAATCTGATGGGCAGCCTGTGACCATTGGCAAAATCGAAAAAATGTCTAAGTCAAAAAATAACGGTGTCGATCCGCAAATTACCATCGATAAATACGGCGCTGATACCGTTCGTCTCTATACGCTCTTCACCGCACCTGCGGATCAAACGCTAGAATGGTCAGATGATGCGCTCAAAGGCCCTTATAACTTCGTCAAAAAAGTATGGCGTATTGCTGCTGAACACATGCAAGCGCTTACTGCCGCGAACTTAAGCGTCGAGACGCTGAACAATGAAGCTTTGAGCACTGATGGCTTAAGAAAAGAAGCCAAAAACTTACGCCGTAAAACTCATGAAACCATTGCTAAAATTGATAGTGATTTGGGTGATCGTTTGGCATTGAACACGCCTGTATCAAGTTTGATGGAGCTTGCCAACGAGCTGACTGGCTTTAAGGCCAATAGCAAGCAAGACCTACAGGTACAGCATGAGGCATTGACGGATCTGCTGATTATGCTATCCGTATATGCGCCGCACATTGGTGAACATTTACTTGAGCAATTGGGTTTAGATACCATTACCTTGAATTATCCAGAAGTTGATAAAAGCGCTCTGGTACAAGATATGATCACGATGGTAGTACAGGTCAATGGTAAAATGCGCGGTAAAATGGATGTAGCCCCAAATAGCGATCCAGAACAGCTAAAAGCACAAGCACGTTCAATGGAAAGTGTGGCAAAATTCTTGACTGGCGACATCAAAAAAGAAATCGTCGTCCCTAATAAGCTGGTAAACATCGTGGTGGTAGGCTAGATTTTTTAGGCTCAGTACTTTTTATTAGTTTAATGAATAGTCTGAGCCTTTTTATAATATTAGGATAGCGATTATGTCGTATAAATATCGAGCAGGTCAGTCCCCCAAAGCCAGCTTAAGCAAAAAAGACGCTTTTGCTAAAAAATCAAACGGACAAAAACTGGCGGCGGCTTTTCTGACTGCCCTGCCAATGTTTACGCTACTAGGTGCAACGGCAGCTATTAGTGGCTGCGGCTTTCAATTACGTGGCTATGACGCACCAATGCTGCTTGATGTCGCCAAAACAGCCGTGATTCTCGAAGACAATCGCACCTCATTTCCGCTTAAGCTGCCATTGACAAGACGCCTAAAAACTTTAGGTGTTGATGTCATTGACAACATGACAGCAGCTGATGTTGCGAACAATAACAAACAAGCAAGTGCTGAACCCATTGCCGCTATCACCATCAATAACGTCCGTTTTAAGCGTTATGAGCTGGTCGGTGTCTTGACAGAGATCCGTTTGGTACTTTCAGCAGATGTTAGCTATCAGACGATGGAAAATGGTAAACCAATTACGCTAAGCAACCCCATCCAAGTCGAGCGTAGCTATCAATATAATGAAGCATCGGTGAGCACTGATGATCAGCAAGGCGATCAAATTCGTGACTGGCTCTATGACAGTTTGGCACGCCGAATTACTGATCAATATGTCGCCATCTCCCTACCAAAGATCAGCTCTTCTGGAGTCAGACAATCTGTGCAAAGCGGTAATGGCTCAACATCGATCGCGGTGGTGGTGCCAAACCCATAGTTTATAATGCGCAACACATTCCACGTTTATTTTCATCAATCTGTGTACTTATTACCCTATGCAAGATACCTTTATACAAGCCTACCCAAAGCTACTACAGCCTTCCGTTGCAGTCGCGGGCTTGTGGCTGGCGCATGGTGATGAGCCACTACTCAGTCAATGGCTCATCGATGCCCTGCGACCACATTGGCGCGCGCAGAATTACGCGATTAAGCGTATTGAGCTGATTTCCGTCAAGAGCTGGCAAGAGGTATTGTCAGAGCTTGGCAGTCAGTCTTTGTTTGACGACGCCAGCGCTTTGATCGTGACGGGCAATCACAAACCTGACAAAGCCGTCATCGCTGAGCTTGAGCGCTTTGCCGTTGAAGCTCAAACAGGGACGCACAGTCATAGTTTATTATGGCTCACGCCCAAGCAAGACAAACGAGCGCAAAGCAGCAAGTGGTTTACGCCATTTGCTCAATATGGTCATGTCATTGATTGCAATTTATATAATGAGCAGCAACGACAGCAGCTACTGCAAATACAAGCTCAGCAGTTTGGTTTACGGCTATCGCAAGATGCGTGGCAGCTGCTTATGTCGCATACTGAGCACCATCTGCTAAGCGCTTATCAGACCTTATGGCGGCTCTCCTATTTATTTGCGCCGCAGTTAGTCGCTAAGAATATTGAGGCTAGTCAACAGACTGACCATTCTACACAACTGAAAAACAATATTGCCTTAGACATTAAGGATCTACAAGCTGCGTTGGTCAGTGATGCACAGTTTAGCGTCTTTGATTTATCGGATGCCATGCTTGCCGGTAACAGCACGCAAGTCGCTAAAATCATGTTTCAGCTGAAAGCCACCGACGAGCCAACCACCTTGGTATTATGGGCGGTTAGTAAAGACATGCGGCAAATTATGCAATTGATGGATGGGCAAGACCCACAAAGCCTAGGCATTTGGCGTAGCAAACAAGGGTTGTACCAGCAAGCATGCCGTCGCCAGTCAAAAACTCAAACGGCTGAATGGCCTGCCCTGCTTTATAAATGTGACCAAGCCATCAAAGGACTCGTGCGTCAGCCAGCGTGGGAGTTATTATTGCAGGCAGCGCTTGAGTTATCAGGTAAGCGGCTGTTTGCCGTTTGATTGGTTGAAAAAATTCAATAACTTATTTAGCCAAGTTTTCTTATCGTAAGTTCTGTTATTAACTGAATAAGGAAAGTTTTTTAAAGTTTCTGTTATATCTGCTTCTTTTTTTCTACCCCATTCATGATTTAGCTGCGTTATAAGTTCAATTTGCTTATTAAAGCGTATAACTCTTTGATCTTCACTCATGACACTATTCTCTTGCTCATACTCGCCTGCTACCCTAGACGTTACCATCTCAAAAAACTCATAAATGAAATCATCTACATCTAAAAAAGATTCTCTAGATAACTCACTACCGCGCTCACATATTACATAGTGGTAATAGCCACCGCTTATCTCCAAGTGTGGCTCACCAAATCCAGAAGGCATATCTCTTAAAATAACATCATCAATATTTAGCCCTATCTTTTTACTATAATCGTTAATTATTTTTTGAATTTGCTGATGGTTTAACATTACATTCTTCCTTTGTTTATTATTTCCATAATATAGTCTGCCTTATCTCTACTGCTGAACTTCTTAACCTTTCGTAAACTAATTTCCGTTCCCTTTTGCAGGTGAAGTCTCTACTATATCTACACTTGATTTAATTGTGACTGGATTGTTGTTATGCGAAAAATAAGCAAAAAGTCTGCTATCAAATGGGGTGTCATCGCCTTAATCATCGTAGCATTAGGGGCTTTGGCCTATACTTTTTTAAAACCAGAAGAAGAAAAACCCAGTTATTTAACCGCACCTGTTGAGGTTGGTGATATCGAAAATAATGTCATGGCATCAGGTAAAGTTAAAGCACTTAATACCGTTGATGTCGGTGCACAGGTTTCTGGTGAGGTCACAAACCTCTATGTAGAAGTGGGTGACGAGGTGAAACAAGGCGATTTGATTGCACAGATTGATCAAGTGACTCAGAAGAACAGCCTGAGCAATGAACAAGCCAGTCTTGAGCAAAGCGAAGCCGCGCTACAAAGTGCGCAAGCAGAGTCGTTAAGCAAACAAGCTAGTCTAAAAAGTGCCTATGCTGATCTTGCCAGCCGTCAGTCTGAGCTTAAACAAGCACAGTCTGATTTTTCACGCCTGCAAGGACTACTCGCTATCGATGCGATATCACAACAGGATTACGATACACAGGCAACAAAAGTTCAAACAGCGCAGGCAGCGGTCGCCAATGCACGCGCTGCTATTGATACGGCACAAGCCGCCATTGCAACAGCCACTGCAAACATTAATAGCCAACAAGCAGCATTACGAAAGTCTCAAACCAATGTCGCAACGGCTCAAGAAGACCTTAGCTATACAACGATTCGCGCACCAATATCAGGTACTGTCGTCTCAGTGACCACAGAGCAAGGCACGACGGTCAATGCCAATCAAACAGCCCCGACCATCGTAACTTTAGCAGATTTGTCTACTGTTAGAATCAACGCACAAATCTCCGAAGCCGATGTTATCAATGTCAATGCTGGTATGCCCGCCTACTTTAATATCATCGGTAATCCAGACAAGCAGTATGATGCGACACTGACAGCTATTGAGCCTGCACCTGAGGAGATTAGCAAGACCAGCTCAACCGATTCTGCGATCTACTATGTTGGCTATGTTGAAGTAGCTAACCCTGAGCGATTATTTCGTATTGATATGACCGCCCAGATTTATATCATCATCGATCAAGCCAAAGACGCGTTGCTTGTGCCATCAGCAGCCATACAAGAAAGACCCGCGAGAAATCAAACTGAAGGTCAAGCAAAAACCAGCAAGGTTGTACGCGTACTAAGTGATGACGGCACAGTAGAACCTCGCACAGTAGAAGTAGGCATTGATAACCGAGTAAATGCGCAGATTTTAAGTGGTTTAAAAGAAGGTGAGCAGGTTATCATCGGCGAAGGTAGTGCCAATGCTTCAGGTAAAGGTGGTGGTCGTACTCGTATACCTGGTGGTACTCCAAGGATGTAATTAATTCTTTGACTATGTTAACGATGAAAGGGCTTGAGCAACTTAGCCCTTTTCTCACGACACTCACTATCTTTGATTAAAGACATTGCTATGACTATATCTCAATCTGCTAAACAGCCGACCGACAGCACTAGCGCTTCGATAGAAAACGACTCATCGAATGATACTGCAGCTACCGCTGACAAGCCCATTATGGAGCTGTCGGGTATTATTCGAGAGTTTGCTGCCGGCGAGCAAACCATTCGCGTATTGCACGAGGTTAATTTAACGATTAATCAAGGTGAAATGGTCGCGATTATCGGGCAATCTGGCTCTGGTAAGTCTACTCTAATGAATATCTTGGGTTGCTTAGATCAAGCGACAGCAGGTGACTATAAGATTTATGGCCAATCAGTAAACAAGCTAGAGGCAGATGAATTGGCTGAGTTACGCCGAGAGCATTTTGGCTTTATCTTTCAGCGCTACCACCTGCTTGGTGACATTAGCGCTAAAGATAACGTTGCCGTCCCTGCCGTGTATGCTGGTATGAATACTGAGGCACGAATCAATCGCGCAGAAAAGCTCTTGACCGATCTAGGTCTTGGTGAAAAGGTAAATAATCGTCCTAGCCAGCTCTCAGGTGGCCAACAGCAGCGTGTTTCTGTTGCTCGCGCCCTGATGAATGGTGGCGATGTCATCTTAGCGGATGAGCCAACTGGTGCACTAGATAGCAAATCTGGCGAAGACGTGATGGCGATCTTACATGACCTAAATGCTAAAGGTCATACCATCATTATGGTCACTCATGATCCCAAACTTGCCGCACAAGCCGAACGGGTGATTGAGCTGAAAGACGGTTACGTCATTGCAGATTACAAAACTGAGCATTATAAACCGACAACTCAACACCCAGAATCTATCCTCGGTGGACATCGTAAAAGTGCCTTTGGCAGTTTTGTGGATCGTTTGCTCGAAGCTTTTAAAATGTCCTTACTTGCCATGCGTGCACACAAGATGCGCACCTTACTGACCATGTTAGGCATTATCATCGGTATCGCTGCGGTTGTGTCTATTGTTGGTCTTGGTCAAGGCTCTCAGCAGCAAATTCTCGCAAATATTAGCTCGCTAGGAACCAATACTATAACAGTGAATGACGGCTACCCTAGAGGCGACCCGCGACGTAAATATAATGACGACAACCTCACACCAGAAGATGCAGAAGCGGTCAGCAGTCAACCGTATGTTATCAATGTGAGCCCTCAAGTCAATACCAGCTCTAGTGTACGCTATCGCAGCGTGCAGGAAGACTCGACCATCAATGGTGTTGGTGAGTATTATCTAGAGGTCACTGGTGAGACGCTGGCATTAGGTCAAGGTTTCGATTCGCAAAGTATCGACCTTCGCAGTCAAGATATTATTATCGATGACAATGCCAAGAGTGCTTTTTTTGCAGATATAGATAACCCTATCGGAGAAGTTATACTCATCGGTAGTGTGCCTGGACGAGTGGTTGGCGTCCTTGAGGCAAGCGACAGTGGCTTTGGACCAAGTAGCACGACACCCGTCATATATATGCCTTATACCACTGTGATGTCACGTATAACTGGTAGTGCAAATATTGATAGTTTTATAGCACTGTTAGATGATAGTGTCTCATCTAGTGTAGCTGAGTCAGCTATTTCCGACATAATAGAAGGTCGCCATGGTAAAGATGATTTTAATATTATTAACTCAGATTCTATTCGTCAGACCATTGAATCAACTACAGGTACTATGACACTGCTCATCTCATCGGTTGCTGTTATCTCATTGATCGTTGGTGGTATTGGTGTGATGAATATTATGCTAGTATCGGTCACGGAACGCACTAATGAAATTGGTGTACGTATGGCAGTTGGGGCTCGTCAAAACGATATCATGCAGCAGTTTTTGATAGAAGCCGTACTCGTCTGTATTTTGGGCGGCTTATTAGGTATTGGAGTAGCGTTTGCTATCGGTGAAATCATTAATAATTTTGCTGGTGATAGCTTTAAAGTGATTTACTCACCAACTTCTATCATTGCTGCCTTTATTTGTTCAACCTTGATTGGCGTTGTCTTCGGCTTTTTACCAGCACGTAATGCCGCCAAGTTAGATCCTGTTGAAGCACTGTCTAGAGATTAACCGCTATTTGCCAAATATCAGACAGTCGAATACGGCATTTCCTTTAAATTCACTGATAAACGTCAATAAAATGCATATTTTTTACTTTAATTGCACTTTTTTTATATTACGGGGTTGTAATTGTCCTGATAGTGTATATAATGTGCTCTCACGTTTAGGGATAGAAATTCTTTAAACGTTGAAACAAACTTAATGCCTCTTTTAATGTTGATTGACCTAATATTAAAAATTAAGTTTAAAGACATTTTTTAGATGTCTAGTTTTAATAAGTTTGCCTTCAAGGAAGCTTATCTTGTAGTAGATATAAACCTAGTAAAGGTATAGAGTTTTTAGAATTTACGAAAATGTAAATCCTCTTGCACTCAGATGAAGTAATACTTCATTTTATCTTCGCTCAGGGCCGATAGCTCAGTTGGTAGAGCAGTTGACTTTTAATCAATTGGTCCCGCGTTCGAGTCGCGGTCGGCCCACCATATTTAGTATTATGCTTGTTATGTACATTGCCCTATCAGGTATTGGCATAATAAGTAACAAAGTTTAAGAAGCTTTCTTTTAGAAAACTTCACCGAATTTACGAAGTTGTAAATTCACTTGCAGAGTTAAAAAGAGCCATGCTTTTTTATACACTCTTCAGGGCCGATAGCTCAGTTGGTAGAGCAGTTGACTTTTAATCAATTGGTCCCGCGTTCGAGTCGCGGTCGGCCCACCATATTTAGAAAGCCCAGTCATTATATTAATAGTGACTGGGCTTTTTTTTGTTTAAAATTTTACTTTATTTTTTACGGTTTCGTTTAAAAATAGTGAAGTCAGCGTCTTTTCGCCACAGTAGCTTATGCTTAATCGTGTCTTTGATCGTCCGTGGATGCTTGGGTGCTTGCGTAATCAGCATATCAAACGTTGCTGCATCTATTGCCAGCTCACATCCATGTGCCATCATGACCATGGATGGTTTCAACGCCTTTATTCTTTGTAGTGACTGAATATAGACTTTAGGATCATAAATAGGAAAAGGCGCCACGAACTTATGACGCAGTTTGATAATGAGATCGGCCGTATAGACTTGCCGACTTGGTACATGAAATAGAGACAAGTCACGATCTGTATGTCCGGGTGTTTCCAGTACTTGCCATTCATCAAATTTCGGCACACTATCCCCATCTTTAACGATAATATCAGGCGTAAGATGAGCAGGATAATACAGATTTTTAAGGGAGCGACCTTGACGTCTCGCCACATAATGCGCAAGGTTTATATCCACAAAATGCATGGCATGCCCACCGATACCGCTATACCATTGACGCTTTTTTTCTGCCGAAACAATGATACAGCCCGTCTCTTTTCTGAATTGATGAGCGCCGCCTGCATGATCAGGGTGCATATGGGTCACTACGACGACTTTTAGATCGCTGATTGGTCGCTGTAACGTCGTTCTAATATAATCTAATACCATCACTACATCAGGGCGGCAACCACCGTCCAGTAGCATAATTTTATCTGGATATACCGCAAGATAAGTACTTTGGATATATCCTTCTAAACGTACAATTTCACATAAACTCATTTGCATTCCCTGCTACATGATTGCTCACTGTTATAGCATCCCTACTATAGGAGACGCTTTTAACGCGCCTTAATAGGATTTAGTATAACGCCCACCATTCAACTTGTAATGACTTTGAGTGAACGCTTGTGGCTATAAATTGCTTTTTTATAAAACTTGCCATCAAAAAAAACCCAGCGCTAAAGCTGAGTTTTCGTTAAATTAGTAAAATTTTAAAAGTATCAGAAGTTTAAACTTAATACTACCTTATGCCAAGTCACGAACCTTTGGCTCACGTTCCCACAGACGCGATTTGGCATTCTCAATAAAAGTATCCAATTCAGCCAGTGGCGTCACGAAACTGTCTTTTTCAATAGGCAGTTTGCTTAAGATAAACTCATCGGTCGCGCCGCAATAAGCAATGGCTTTGCAATGACCATACGCATCGTTAAACCAATCTAATGCTGAGCTGTCTTTTGCTAGCTTTTTAGCTTGGTCTGGCATAATGATACTAACGACCGCATCAAACATCACTGATGGACCGCCAGCGAGACGCTCATCAGCCTGTATACGAGTGTCGTCATCTAAGACAACTTCTTTATTGGGCGCAACGATTTTCACACTAGCACCCTGCGCTTTTGCCGCCTCTTCGAACTTTTTGATTTCACTATGCTTAGAGCCTTCAGCGACCAAGATACCAATCAAACGCCCTTGTAAACTTTTCGGCGTTATACCAATCGTTTGTACTGCTTTCGATGTCGCCATGTCCTGTACAGGAGCAGCAGCATCAGCAGGCTCTGGCAGTTCCATACCTAGCGCTGTTGCCACACGATTTGCCAAGTCTTCATCGATATGCGGCAGGTGACTCAGCATACGCGTACGTACATGCGCCGTATCTACTTTACCTAGCTCAAAGGCATAAGCAGACGCAATATGTGCTTGTTCAGCTGGTGTCTGGCTACGATAGAACATCCGCGGCTGACTGTAGTGATCGGCAAAACTTTCTGCACGCACGCGACCTTTCACACCATCATCCAACTGCTCGTGGAATGACTCAAAGCCACGTTTGGCACTTTCGCGCGGTCTAGTCGGATCTAAGCTTTGCGGTTCATAGAGTACACGAGTCTTAGGTACTTGCATCTGCATATGACCATCTTGCTGATTATTAGCAAACGGGCATTTCGGTGCATTGATTGGAATTTGGGCAAAGTTAGGCGAACCTAAACGTGATAACTGGGTGTCTAGATAACTGAACAATCGACCTTGTAATAATGGATCGTTACTGAAATCAATGCCCGGTGGCAGATGCGATGGACAGAACGCCACTTGCTCCGTTTCTGCAAAGAAATTATCCGGATAACGGTTCAGCACCATTTTACCCACGACTTTCACTGGCACCATCTCTTCTGGAATCAATTTGGTGGCATCTAGATGATCAAACGGGAATTTATCAGCCTCTTCTTCAGTAAATAGCTGGACGCCAAACTCCCATTCAGGATAGTCGCCATTATTAATGGCTTCAAATAAATCACGGCGATGATAATCAGGGTCAGCGCCGGAGATTTTCACCGCCTCATCCCACGTGGTTGACTGTACACCAAGTACAGGTTTCCAATGGAAACGGACAAAGGTACTCTTGCCTTCTTTGTTGATTAAACGATAGCTGTGAATACCAAAGCCTTCCATCATGCGTAAACTGCGTGGTAGTGCACGATCACTCATCAGCCAAATTAAATTATGCATGGTCTCAGGACTTAATGACACAAAGTCCCAAAAAGTATCGTGCGCCGAAGCGGCTTGCGGAAATCCACGATCAGGCTCTGGTTTAACCGCGTGAATCAAATCTGGAAACTTCATCGCATCTTGAATAAAGAAAATCGGCATATTGTTACCAACGATGTCCCAATTGCCTTCTTCGGTATAAATCTTTACGGCAAAACCACGCACATCACGTGGCGTATCTTTTGAGCCTTTGTTACCTGCAACCGTAGAAAAACGGGTAAATAAAGGCGTCTGTTTACCTGTTTCAGTTAAAATTTTCGCCGTGGTATATTTTTCGAGCGACTCAGTGAGTTCAAAATAACCGTGAGCAGCACTACCACGCGCATGAACGATACGCTCAGGAATACGCTCATGGTCAAAATGATGAATTTTTTCTCGTAATACAAAGTCCTCTAATAAGGTTGGCCCACGTGCGCCTGCTTTTAGAGAGTTTTGATTGTCAGAGATGACGACACCTTGTTGGGTCGTTAGCACTTTAGCGTCATTCCCTGCGCGCTGGTGAGTCTCACCGCCATTGCCACGTTCCGTATTCATATCTTTAGCGGGGTCAGTATGATCAATATTATTTTTCATTATGCATCCTAGCTAGTAATTAAAAGTAGGCTCTGTACCGAGCTGTCTCTAATATTAGCCAAAAAATATGACTAATTCATGGCACTCCTTGTTGATATTTGGTTAAAGTTTGCAGCCGTGATAAAGCCGTAATTTCAGCGTATTTAAACAGAGCTTCAACGTTGACGATAGATTCTTGTAATGTGGTGATTTTTTAAGGTATGCTCTTAGGAAGCATTAAAACAGTTGATAAATAAAATGGGCATGGTTTTAGCCAACTATTTATCTTTTTTATACGATTATAAGGTGACCTACCATGTTATCAACTTCAAATACTCCGTCCAAAAAACCTTATCACTCATTGCTAATGGGTGCGTCAATCGGACTAATGGCACTGACTTTCAGCCAAACAGCTGCCGCTATTACAACCAAAAATATTACCTATACCGTGGATGATCAAGCATACGAAGGCTATTACGCCAAAGCCGATAAAGCGAATGCGCCTTTTATTTTACTCATTCATGACTGGGATGGATTGACAGACTATGAGCGTAAACGTGCTGACATGTTAGCAGGCGAGGGCTACAATGTATTAGCGGCAGACATGTTCGGACAAGGCGTTCGCCCTACTTCTATTGAAGAAAACAAACGCTTAACTGGGGAGCTATACGATGATCGCAATAAAATGCGCCGCATACTTCAAGGTGCGCTGAATGCTGGAAGACTACAAGGTAATGATGTGCGTAAAGGCACTACCATGGGATATTGTTTTGGCGGTACCGTTGCTCTGGAGCTGGCGCGCTCAGGATTTGAGCAAAAAGCATTTGTACCCTTCCATGGTGCCTTTGATATTCCAACGGGTCAAAGTTATGACAAGACAACTGGAGAGATCTTAGTATTCCATGGCTCTGCTGATGAATCTGTCTCTCTAGAGAGCTTCGCAACTTTGGGTAAGACGCTAGAAGCCGCCAACGTACCGCATGAGATGGTGACATACAGTGGTGCCCCACATGCCTTTAGCGTGTTCGGCAGTGATAGATATGATGCACGTGCAGATGAGCGCTCGTGGAACCACTATTTGGATTTTTTAGCAAATGAATATAAATAACTTTAATTTATATCCTATAAGAACAGCGACCCTTAATTATTAACCAGCCTATCTCATTGATAAATGAGTCGATTAAAAGCCAAGGAAGCCAATTATGTTATTGAAGAACGACGTATTGCGTGCGCGTGTTAGATTGTTAGGCGCATTTTTAGGTGAGGCCATTTCTCGCCAATCTGGGGAGGACACCCTACGTACTATCGAAACATTGCGCAAAGGCTTTATTCAGGAGCGCCGCGAGCATAATCCAGCACACAAACAGCAGATGATCGATCTTATTGCCTCATTAGACAATCAAACCTTAAAAAACGTCATTCGCGCATTCTCTATTTACTTTTTCCTCGCCAATTTAACGGAAGAAAACTATCTGCGTGAGCAACGCCGTACTATGCGTGCCCAGTCCAATCAAAGCTGGGAGGGATCCTTTCGCCGCACCTTGTTAGAATGCCGTGAGCGGCAAATCGAACCTGCGCAAATCAAGGAGCTTATTGATCACCTTAAATTTATTCCTGTTTTTACGGCTCATCCTACCGAAGCCCGTAGACGCACCACCATGAATATCTTGCAAACCCTCTATGAGCATACCGATGCCATGAGCGACTATCCAGAAGGCAGTCTAGCCTTTATGCAAGCCAAGCAAAAAACAGCAGAAACCATTGACTTACTGTGGTCATCAGACGAAGTTCGCAGCCGAAAACCTTTGGTTTATGATGAAATAAACAACGGCTTACACTATTTTGATGCCAGCTTATTCACTGCCATTCCCAAAGTGTATCGTAATATAAAAGACGCTATCGTCGATATCTATCCTGAGTTAATCGACTACCCTTTACCCGCCTTTGTCAGTTTTGGCTCTTGGATTGGTGGCGATAGAGATGGCAATCCTTTCGTCACCCATGAAACCACTGAAATGGCGGTATTGATGCATGCCAATACTGTACTGCGTCATTACCAAGTATTGGTCAGAAAATTGCGTCGTGAACTGATTCATAGCGATACTATCGTCGATATCGCGCCAGAGATTTATACCCGTATCAAAGACTACAGCACACTCGATCAAAAAGTCTTTTGCTACAATCCTGATGATTACAATAATGAGCCGTACCGAAGACTGCTGTCCATTATTCTGGCTAAAATAAAAGCGACCAACCAGCATATCCAAAGCCAAGGCACAGATAAAGAGGCTGCAAAAGAGGCTTATTCAACACCGACGGCCTTGCTAGATGATTTACGCCTTATTCGCAAAAGTGTCAATACTCATGACAAAGCGCATGGCGAAGGCTTACTGCTTGATACCATTCGCCTAGTCAAAACCTGTGGATTCCATTTAGCCTCGCTAGATATTCGCCAAGATTCAGGATATCACGGCGAAGTCATTGCAGATATTTTTGCTAGCGCCTCGAATCTACCCGACTATCGCACCCTCAGCGAAACAGAGCGCCAACAATGGCTAACGCGTTTGCTAGAAAAGCCAGGTGCACCGCTGATTTATACCGACAACTTAAGCGCGCAAACACACGAACAGCTTGCTCTGATGAATTCTGTCGCTAAACTGCGCAAACTGGTTGGCGACGATACTTTTGGTAGCTATGTAATTTCGATGACCAACAACGCCAGTCAGCTATTAGAGGTACTACTACTGATGCGTTTTGCAGGCTTATCGGGTATTGATAAGAACGGGCATTTATTTTCTGCCCTACCGGTTGCGCCACTGTTTGAAACCATCGAAGATTTAAAAAATATCGATAAGATTATGCCAATGGTGTTGAACAATCCGCTGTATCGGGAGCTACTTGAGCACTCAGGAAACATTCAAGAGATTATGCTTGGCTACTCAGACTCTTCTAAAGACGGCGGCATTATTACCTCCGCTTGGCAATTATATAGTGCCCAGCAAACCATCACCGATATCGCCAATCAATATGGTATCACCACCCGCCTGTTCCATGGTCGTGGTGGTTCCGTCAGTCGTGGTGGTGGCTCAACCCATCAAGCCATCGCCGCGCAGCCTGCTGGCACTTTACATGGACAGATCAAGTTCACCGAACAAGGCGAAGTACTTTACGCCAAGTATGCCAATCCAGATACTGCCGTGTTTGAATTAACCATGGGAATCACGGGGGCGCTAAAAGCCAGCTCGTCACGATTTGTCGAACAACCCAAACAGCTAGATAGCTATGAAGCGTTATTTGCTGATTTGGCAGATGCAGGCGAACAGCAATATCGAGAGCTGACGGATAACACAGAAGGCTTCTATCAGTTTTATTCTGAGGCCACGCCAGTACAAGAGATTTCATTGCTCAATATTGGCTCGCGTCCTGCTCACCGTAAAAAAGGACTGCCGAGCAAATCGACGATTCGGGCGATACCGTGGGTATTTGGCTGGTCATTGGCACGCTTTACCCTTCCCGCTTGGTATGGCGTGGGTAGTGCTTTAGATAGCGTCAAAAAAGACGAAGCGTTAATGAAGGAGATGAATAAAAACTGGCCATTTTTCAATGTCTTTGTCAGTAATATTGAAATGGCTTTTACCAAATCCGAGATGAATATCGCCCGTGCATACAGTCAACTGTGTAAAGACGAAAGCTTGCGTGAGCAAGTCATGCAGGCAGTGATTGATGAGCATGAACTGACGCACGCAGGTCTCAACTCCTTGCTAGAACAAGCGTCTTTACTCTCAAACCAACAAGACTTGGCTCATTCATTGGAATGGCGTAACGCCTATTTAGACCCCATCAACTATATCCAGATTGAGCTACTCAAGCGTATGCGCCAGCCTGATAACGCTAGTGATGATAAATTGGAAAATAACGAGAGACTGGCTGTCGAAGATGCATTAATTCGTAGTATCAATGCTTTGGCAGCAGGGCTACGCAATACGGGTTAGTATTTATAAATAGGTTGGTCTTTACGGATTCAAACTTATATAAAGCTGAGTTGATTCATGGTGTTATCACAGTGAATCAACTCAGCTTTTTACGTTAATAGAGTTTTTCGAATACTAATATTTGATTGTTAGATGGCATCTCATAACGCCTACTTAACGTTAAATGATGTGCATTTGCCAAATCTATAACGTCTTCTAAATGACGGATGCCACTGTTAGCATCACGCTGGCGCAAGCTATGGTCAAACTGACGATTGCTTGCACTGCTATAACTGCCCTTTTCGTTAAAGGGTCCATAAACGATGAACTTACCATTTAAAGGTAATATATCGCCGACCAATTGGAATAATTTAGCCACTAAAGACCACGACATAATATGCAAGGTATTGGCGGTAAATACCGCATCATACGTTATATCGACCGCATTTTTCATTGGCACTGAATCACACGATACATCAAAAGTAAGCGGTGCATATAAATTAGGGGCAGGATAAGCAACATGCCAAGCATTGATGGTGGCGTGATTGACAAACACATCACTGGTCTGCCATGTTAAATGCGTCAATCTTGGTGCGAAATACACACTATGCTGACCAGTTCCAGAACCAACCTCTAACACATGCTTAAAGTCTTTTAGCTCTTCTTGTAGAACTGTCAGAATCGGCTGTTTATTATTTTCACACGCTTGAGAAAATGCTATTCCAGCAGGAGCAATCGATTGGCTATTATCTAAATCATCATTCAACACTGCTAATATCCTTATATATCTTCATTACTGTAGCTTTGATATTAATAATGGCGACAAGCAAAGCGTTGAAAAAACTAATAAATACCCGCTTCTACCCCAGCTGCCAGTGTCATCGCCAGTTCTTCTACTTGTTCAGTAAAACCATCTTGCCAATCACCTTGCAAAATCAGCGCCTCTTGAATCCATGACCAACGCAATCCGGTCGTAATGGTTTTCATAGCAAGCTTAGTACCCGTACCGTCATGACCTGCGCGAATATATAGTGCAAATGGCATGCCTTGCTTCTCTTCCAACACAGGATAATAGCAACGATCAAAGAAGTCTTTGGTCAGCCCTGCCATATACGCCAAGTTCTCAGTCGTCCCTAATAATAGTGCATCGGCTGCCAGCACATCTTCAGGCTGCGTATCTTGGGGAGATTTGATTATGACATTGATATCTATATCAGGATGATTGGCACCATCATAAGCCGCTTGCGCCAACTTCTTAGTATTAGGCGATGGCGCATGCGCAACGATCAGTAAGGTTTTGTTAGCCATATTAATCACCCTTATAGAGATTGCTAGTTTCTGGAATTAGTAATTCTTGGAATCAATAGCTCTTAGAATTAATAGTCACTTTTTGAATAATATCAGGATGGATGCTTTTCGCAACCGGACAAGTCAGCGCAGTGTTATAGAATATTTTTTGCGTCTTATCATCTAACTCTTGATTAAAAGTAATAGCAATATGCACTTCACTAACACGTCTTGGATCAGCAGCCATTATTTTGGTCACCTCGCTCGTAGTACCTGCTATATCAATCTCCATATCGCGAGCTTTGATACCGATAATGGTCAACATACAACTGGCTAAGCTCGTCGCCAGCAAATCAGTCGGCGAAAACGCCTCACCTTTGCCTTGGTTATCAACTGGTGCATCAGTAATGATTTCATTATTTGACTGCAAATGAATGGCGGTGGTACGCAAATCGCCTTGGTAGGTCACTTTTGATGTCGTCATGGGGGTTCTCTTTGATAGTTATAATATATTTGCACCCTTCGATGCCCATACAACTACATCATCTCTCTCAAACTTAAGTTGTCGTCCTAACTTAAAATTGGGGCACATAAAAAATACAAATTTTAATTTGGCATTAGTTTCTAATACCTTATTTATGTCTTTCTTAAGCTTCTGATTGCTTGTAGGAGCCACTGCAGCAAAAACTTCAGCAGCTAATTCACCACATTCTGATTCAATATCTGAACCTGGAGCAGTTCCAAGATTAAGTCTAAATGGGGCTAATTCTTGGTATTCAGTAAATAGAATTTCCAATGCGTAAAATGAAGCTAAATAAGTAAAAGATTGGTTAATCTGCTCGACTATATTGAGTTCACGCTTAGAATCTAAAGGGTCAAAACCTATACCGCCAAACTTCATTTTTGAAAAGAGCGTTTGTGAAGAATTTGAGGTAATCTCAGAGCTAATCTGCGATAAAGTCTTATCCATTGATTCGTATAGTTTTTGCTCAAGTTGTTTGAGCTCTTCGATATCTTTTACTGTGAAAGATTTGAGCATAAGTTTCCTTTGTGCGGTAATAACTCATTAATTCACAACTTTATGTTCATGTAATTGAATATCAATTACATGCTCTGGCAAGAATATCACTTTGTCATCCATAGATAGGCATTTTTGTTCATCTGAAGTGATCGGTACATTTTTTAGTAATCCTGTATAATAAGGGCCATTACGTCCAGTAACTATAACCCACATTCTTTCACTAAATGAACCATGATCTTCTAGGTCGCTAAGATCCTCTTCAACTTCAATATTAAAAATTAGTTTAACAGAATCATTATTTTTCAAAGTTTGACGATTATTTTCATTAGGCATATAAAATGTGTCAGGGGTACGATGATTTTGAGCTAAACCACTTAAAAGTTCATATCCATCTAAGTCCATCGTTGCTAACCGAAGAGATTTAAACTCCTTCTCTTGCTCTTCCCAATTTGGAGGACTACCAATTTCTGGAACTATATGCACTAAGTCTCCAAATATATTTCTTAAAAGTAGTTCAACAGAACTATCTATAGCGTCTTTTTTTCTCATATCTATTGCAAAAATACCTGCGAAATGAGGTGGTATAGCACAAGTTAATCCAGGTTCAAATGCTCCTTCCCGCACGACTGGAATAAATTTTTCTCTAGAAACTCCGGCTGCAATATGCCCAGAAATAATTTGTTGTTCGTAGCCAACTCCACCTTGACGCTTAAGTGATTTTTCATAATAGTTAAGAGTATATATGATTATGACATAATCACATTCGACTATTTCTTTCTCCATAAATTGAGTAAGGCTTTGTCCAGGTTTTACATGCCATTGATCTAGTTTAACATTTACACCATTCAGTCTGAGACGAGTAGCAATTTCACGAACCCACGTTTTATGTTTGTCCGAGTCCCATGAATAAGAAATTATGTCGCTAGGTATCGCAATATTATTCAATAGTCTATTCCTTTAAATTTATAATTTACCACCCTTCAGATTTAAAATAAATATGATAAATCAATTATATAGCAACATAAACTACGCCATACACAGAATTACTCACATGAAAAAACCCAACGAGTTAACGTTAGAAGATGATCTAGGAATAGAGAGCTGACGATGACCTACTCAACCATTGGCGCTACAATATTTTACTTCTGGATTATAGTATAAAACCATAACTGCAAACTAACGACTTTATCTATTTGAGGATTAAGCTGTTCAAATAGTAATATCTATAAAAAATCTAATAACCACCAACTAATTTTTCTTAAAGAAAATTATTAGCTTGTAGTGGCATAATAAAATTGGACAGCGCATAAGCGGTTATATTACCCCAAAGAGGATAACCAGTATGACTACCAAACGCAGAGAATATACCCGAGAATTCAAGTTAGAAGCCGTCAGCTTAGTGGTTGATCATAAGCGTAAGATTGCAGAAGTGGCAGAATCGTTAGGGATTGGAGCTTCTACTCTAGATAACTGGGTACGCAAGTATAAAAAAGAGCAGCAAGGGGTTACGCCAACTCAAGGTTTGGCACTCACCGATGAACAACGAGAGCTACAGGCGCTTCGCAAACAAGTTAAGCAATTGACCATGGAGCGCGACATCTTAAAAAAGGCTTCAGCTCTACTGGCATCAGACAGTCTCAAAAGCTACTACTGATAATTAAGCTTGTAGAGCAAGACAAACGCCTAAATAAAAGCCAGTTGTGTCGTCTATTTAGTATAGTGAGAAGCACCTACTACTACGGCAAACAGACTAAGCCCATTGATATTGAGCGTGTCAAACTCAAAGCTTTGATACGTCAGGTATTCAACGAATCAAAGCAGTCAGCAGGCACTCGCACCATTATCGCCATGCTGTGGAATGAGCATCGCATTAGGTTGACGCGCTACTTAGCCGCTAAGCTTATGAAGCAAATGGGTTTGGTCAGTTGTCAGCTTAAGTCTCACAAGTACAAGCACGCTGATCAAGCGCATAGAACCCATGACAATATATTAGACCGCAGGTTTAGCCCAAATGCGCCTAATCAAGTTTGGACAGGTGATGTGACTTATGTTCGTATCAAAGGTGGCTGGTGTTACTTAGCGGTTGTTCTAGACCTGTTTGCTCGACGTGTGGTTGGCTTTAGTGTCTCTGACTCTCCCAACAGTCTCTTAACCAGCTCAGCGCTACAGATGGCGTATCACACTAGACTTAAACCAAGCGGTGTGCTGTTTCATTCTGACCAAGGGTCGCACTACACCAGTGAGAAATTCGCTGACACGATAGCTGATTGTGAGGGTATGACACAAAGTATGAGCCGTCGTGGTAATTGTTGGGACAACGCACCCACTGAGCGCTTCTTTAGAAGATTTAAGACGGAATGGATGCCAAAGGGTGGCTACGAGGATATAGCTGAAGCATCAAGTGCTATTAGCGATTATATCTGGGGCTACTACCAAACGGCGAGACCGCACAGCTTCAATAATTATTTACCGCCCGCTGAAAAAGAAAGACGTTACTTTAATCAAAACCTCTTATCAGGTGTCCGAAATTAGTTGACCCCTACAGCTAAACCTCGCTGAAATATAGGTCCAATAACCTAACAGCAGAATGGTAATCATCCCAACCATAAGACACTTATCAAATAGAATTAAGCTGCGTGGTTTAGTTTCTGCATTGGCGTAAAACCGCCATTGCCCATATTCGGGCGCTCGTGGTTGTAGTGATA
>NZ_JAFCVA010000015.1:0-50314 GCF_049896785.1 Psychrobacter sp. TWP2-1-2
AACTGATA
The DNA here is from genome assembly GCF_049896785.1 of Psychrobacter sp. TWP2-1-2. Lineage (NCBI taxonomy): Bacteria > Pseudomonadati > Pseudomonadota > Gammaproteobacteria > Moraxellales > Moraxellaceae > Psychrobacter > Psychrobacter sp. TWP2-1-2. The sequence goes on from NZ_JAFCVA010000015.1 coordinate 9, forward strand.
TATAGGGTAATTCTCTTGCTGTTTAGTCTTAAACCCTTGCGGGTCAAGCTATCTAGCGAGCCGACTATCTTATCATAATGATTTGATTTGTCAAGCTTTTTTATGTTTTGTCTCACTCAAGTGAATTGGGTTATTTATATGTATCTTACATATAAGCTTCCAGCTCGTCTTGATGAGGGCGTATTATAGAGGGTTTGAATCTTTAGTCAAGGGCTATTTTATTTTAATTTGAATAATCTTGGTGATTAAACTAAATTAGCAGGATGGCGACACTACTTTTGCTTTAACTGGATGGCAGTGTATGTTTATTTGCGCTGGGCTGAGGTAAGCTCGTAAATAAGCATGCTTATTTCATCTCAATCATGTGGGTTTCTTTAACGAGTCGTTATCAATGATCATTAGCTAAAAAATGAGTTGGTTCTTCTTTATCTTATCGTGATGAATACACTGATAGCCAGCTTGATATCTAAAGCGCATAAAAAAAGGAACTTACCCTACGGTAAATTCCTTAATATGACACCAACAATCAATTCTAAAAATTTGCTTTTGCTTTAATCGTCGTAACAATACCCGACAATGCATAGATAATACCAATGGCTAAAATACCGACAGGTATGTCATAGAGCACAATACTCATGACCAACACACCGATTATTAGAACCACAAAAGGTACTTTCTTTTTATCAAACTCTTTAAAGCTATAGTATTTGACGTTACTAACCATCAATAAACCACAAATCACCACCCAAGCAGCAAATAAGAACATGACCGCCGTATCGTACTGCCCAACCCATTCATTATGGTCAACAGCGACCATAACCGCTGCCGTTACTAATATAGCAGCGAGGGGACTGGCCAAACCGACAAAGTATTTTTTATCGACAATGCCGACCTGAACGTTAAAACGTGCCAGACGGAAGGCAGCACAGGCGGTAAAGACAAACGCACAGCCCAAGCCAATGCGACCTAACGGCTGCAGCGCAAAACTATAAACTAAGATCGCTGGTGCAACACCAAAAGCCAGCATATCGGCAAGCGAATCATATTGCTCGCCAAACGGGCTTTGCGCATTAAGCATACGCGCCACTCGCCCATCAGCACCGTCGAGAATAGCGGACAAAAAGATGGCTAAAGAAGCTTTGTAGAACTCGCCTTGCGTACTGGCTAAAATCGAATAAAAGCCAGATAGCAGTGACAAGGTTGTAATTAGGTTTGGCGCTAAATAGACACCGCGACTGACTACTCGCTGCCCTTCAGCAACTTCTGCTTCAATCACTTCAAAGGTCAAGCCATCATAACTCTCATTATCCGCTAAGCGAATATTGAAATCATGCTCATCAACAAAGGGCGGCTGGGCGGCTGCGCTGTCTTGTAACAATCCATCATTTAGAGGCGGATGATTTGATTCGTCTTTAGGTGATTGCACGTTAGTCATCTCAATATCCTTATTTGCCGGCATAGTTATTCACTAACATGGTTATTCGCCGACTAGCCAGCGTACATTGGTTGCGCTATCAGGCGTTAAATCTGGAGCATCAGCCACTTTTAATGCAGGCTGTAAGAAGCGTAATATCTCACGTGCATGATTATCAAATTGCCAAGGTGGATTGATTACCAGTAAACCTGTACCGTTAAGACCAACCGCCACATCATTTGGATAAATATTCAGCTCACAAACCAACTGGCGGCGCATTTCGGTACGCTTCAGTTTTTTGTAAAACAATTCAACGGCTTCAACGTTCTTAATAGGGAACCAAAGCGCGTAAGTACCTTGTGGCCATTTATTATAAGCAGCAACGAGTAGATTTATAAGGCGTGTAAAATCTTTGTGCTCTTGCTCATAAGGCGGATCAAGAAAAATCAGACCACGCTTTTCTTTTGGTGGAATAACGGCAGTAATACCTTCAAAGGCATCACGATGCTGTATACCAATAGGTAACTTGTGCAACTGATAATTTAGCGCATCATATTCGCTAGCTTTGGCTTCAAAAGCTTCACCGCGCACGCCTGCATCTGGATTTTTCTCAATATGATGGGCAACCCACCAAGGAGAACCAGGATAGACTTTATTGTCATAAGTGAAACGGGCTTGCTTAATGCCTTCCATATAATCTTTGACAGCAGCGGGTGCCTTGTCGGTATTGGCATTTAATAACGCTTGGATACCACCTTTGGCCTCACCTGTCTTGCGCGCTTCTTCACTGCTCAGTGAATACAGTCCGCGACCACCATAAGCATCAAGCACATAAAAAGGTTTGTTTTTTTGCCCCAATTGATTAAGGAGTTGTACCAATAAAATGTGTTTAACCACATCAGCAAAGTTACCAGCGTGGTAGGCGTGTTTATAGTTCATAATCTCAAAAGTTTAAATAAGAAAAATTACATCTATGGTAGCATAGGCAGAGTAAAAGATAACGATGGTTTTGGTAAAAAGGCATTGATTGGCTATGTATTGCTAGCTAACTGACCATAGTGAGACGAAATGACAGAGATTATTAGCAATCTTGATGTGACAAAGTTGGCGATTGATCATCCGATAGGAGAAGATAATCCACCATTATTGTTTCCTCATAGCGACGACCCAAGCCAAAAACCACTGACTCAGCACGTATTACAACAGTCTGATTTTGATATCAGTTGGCAAGATAAGCTGACTGATACACAACTGGATAAATTCGTTGATGATGGTTGGATCATTATTGATGAGGTCTTTGAAACAAAAGCGCTGTTAGCCTTGCAAGCAGAGAGTGGTTTTATTGACTATCGTGACGCAGAGCTGACGGCTGGGATTCGTGTCAGTGATATTCGCGGTGATCGCATCCGCTGGATTACAGAAAACTTCTTTGCTGGGTTTTATTATTTGCAAAGTATCAATGCGCTTGCCACCTTATTTAATCGCAGTTTATTTGCCGGTATTCGCCACAGTGAAGCGCATTATGCTTGCTATCCGATTGGTTTTGGCTACCAATGGCATAGTGACAATCCAGCTGGGCGTGATGAACGCGTTATCTCTGCGGTGTTTTATATCAATGATGAATGGGAACCAACTGACGGCGGCGCACTAGAAATCATTGATAAACATGGCGTTCATCATAACGTCATGCCTGTCGCCAATAGATTGGTGATATTTGACAGTGACCTAAAACATCAAGTGCAAACTGCCCATCGGCAGCGTTACTCTATCGCGACGTGGATGCGCCGTGATGGTTTGGTGCCGTTTGTTGAAGATAATATTTAAAACGTATTAGCAAGCAACGAGCAACGACTGCAAGCAACGACTAATTGTATCGTGGCTGCCAATCTTAAAAATTTATCATTTTAATTTATAATAAAAAGGTTTATTCATGTCGGACTTTAATAAACAAACCATCCATCAACAAGAAAACCATCAGCAGCAAACGCTAGATTTAAGTATTGCGCTACTTGAACGCCCTTCAGTCACCCCAAATGATGACGGTTGCCAAGATATATTGTCAGAGCGCTTGGAGCGAGCGGGCTTTGACTGTGAGTTTATGTATTATGGTGATAGACAAGCAAAGGGCGAGCACGCTGAAGTCAAAAACTTATGGGCGCGCCGTGGCACCATTGATCCAGTTATTTGTTTTGCTGGTCATACCGACGTCGTGCCTACGGGTGATGAAAACAATTGGACGTATCCGCCATTTACGCCAACCATCGCTGATGGTTACCTATGGGCTCGCGGAGCCGCCGATATGAAAACGGGGATTGCGGCTTTTACCGTCGCCGCCGAGCGTTTCGTCGCTAATTATCCTGAGCACAATGGTTCGATTGCTTTTTTAATCACCTCAGATGAAGAAGGCCCGTCTATTAATGGCACGGTCAAAGTCATTGAGACCTTAGAAGCCCGCAATGAAAAAATCACCTATTGCTTGGTTGGCGAACCATCGAGCACAGATACGCTCGGCGATATCATTAAAAACGGTCGCCGCGGCTCATTGGGTGCGGAACTTACGGTCACTGGCAAACAAGGTCATGTGGCTTATCCGCATTTAGCTTGCAACCCTATTCATGCCACGATGGCAGCTTTGGCAGCACTGACTGCCGCTACTTGGGATAATGGCAATGACTACTTCCCTGCGACATCACTGCAAATATCAAATATCAATAGTGGCACGGGCGCAACCAACGTCATTCCTGAAACATTAAAAGTCATCTTCAATTTCCGCTTTTCTACGGAAACCACTGAAGATGAGCTAAAAGCCAAAACGCACGCTATCTTTGACAAGTATTTTACTGATAGTAAGGCCGGTTATAATATCCATTGGAAATTGTCTGGTCAGCCGTTTTTAACCCCTGAAGGTAAACTGGTTTCTGCCTGTCAAAAAGCCATCAAAAAGGTAACCGATACTGACACGACACTATCTACATCAGGTGGTACTTCTGATGGACGCTTTATTGCACCAACGGGTGCACAAGTCGTTGAGCTTGGTGTAAGAAATGCGACGATTCACCAAGTTGACGAAAAAGTAGAAATCGATGACCTAGGCAAGCTTGCGCAGATTTATGAAGGAATTTTAGAGAATCTACTACTGGATTAATCATTCGTTGAAGTAAGCAAAAAAAAGCGCCAAATCTGAATTAGATTTGGCGCTTTTTTATTACTATAAAATACAGCTTTAAACTTTAATATACCCTATAACCATTTCACCTAAAGTTGTCATATGTGTTGTACGACCGTTACTTTTAACTAGTCCAAAGCGTAGTAATGTGTCTTTATAGCTATCTTGCAATGCAGCTTTCTCCAGTTGTTCATCAGAAGCAGTATTATCTCTAGATATCGGATACAAAACATCTGGATGCTGTAATACCCAATCAGAATGTGGACCTTTGCCAAGTCTTGGTTCAAGAGAATAATATATCAACCAAATTATCTCAGGATCGGTTAACTCTCTAAATATATTGAGAATTTTCCTTGATTCTTCATATTTTAAATCTTGTTTACCCAAGGACTTTTCAAGTATAGATGCAAGTCTCTCTTTACGTTCACGACTTATCGAACGAGAAGCCTGTAGCATGCCTTCCTCTAGTAAATCTATGCCTTCCTCACTATTTAGATTTAACTTAAAGTGTTCAAGCTTTTCATCGATTTGAGATACTTTTAAGTCTAATTCTTGAAGAAATACTACTATACGTTCGAACCTCAGATTAGGGACAACGCTATCAAGCAGTTCTGAGACTAGATTTCCTATGTATGGAAGTGTACCTGCTACTGCTTTAGCAATGCTAACCAACCTATCTTGAGAATTTGGCTCTAACTGACTCATTATTACTCCGATATAATAGCTAAGGTATAATACTGCTAAAACATTACTTTTAAGTAATTGATGCGCCTTAATAATTAAATTTATTTGAATTGATTATAAGAGCTTTCACTCAGTTATTTAGAATCAATAGCTTCACTCAATACCAATATAGAGATCAACTTGACCATACTCTAGATTACCACCGATATAATGCTCAAAATCGACATCAAAAGTTCGGGTATGCTCACAGCTGCGATCATTAAAATAGGTCCAAGCCTTTTCCCAAGCATTCATCACCGTGTATGGCATTCTACCCTGCTCAGAGAATACCAAATACTTTCCTGCAGGAATATCTACTGTTACTAGGTTTGCAGCCTTAGACATATTTTCACTGTCTGAGGGCTCTTGCTCACTGGCTACTTTCCAACTGGCAACCACATCAAAAGCGCCGACCAAATCATCGCTCTCATAGTTATGATAGACACCATAAATGTCTTCGCCTTTAGGCAGATCACTGGCATGGTTTTGGTAAAACTTTTGCCATAAACGACCCAGTTTCGCCGTGTCTTCGCTAATCTCAGCGTTATTGGTCGTACGAACGCTAATACCTTTACAAGTTATTGCTTCAGGTAGCTCTTTAATTTGTGAAGTCATGATCTGTAAGTCCTATATATTTATTCAGTTTTCTATTTGAGATAGTATTAAAAATAGCGCTTCAGAGTATAAATCTAATCTGCTTCATCAATCCAATTCATCTGAATGGCTTCTAAGATGCCTTCGTTTGATTTTTGTGGATCATCATCAAAACCTTCAAGCTCAGTCACCCAGCGATGTAAATCAGTAAAACGGATGTACTGCGGATCGGTCTCTGGAAACTTCTCATACAGCTCAATAGCGATATCTAAGCTGTCTGTCCATTTTAATTTTTGCGGGGTCATGGTAGCTCCTTAACTTTTAATCATTTTTAGACACGTCATCAAATCAGTGGTCAATTTGAATGGTGATTTAATTGGCAACTTAATAACCGCTATCCTACCAAAATTCGCCCGCTGATTATAGACAAGTTCGTTATGCAGCATTTGTTGTTTTACTCGTTTCAGCAGATTTGACAGATTTAATCGCCACTTGATGCTCATTCCAAGAATCAATGACCTCATTCAACCGCTCGCCTATCATATCCAATATCTCTGGCGCACATTTGCCTTTTTTATTGGTCAATACAAACTTAGTCATACCAACGCCCATCAGCTGGTTTTTTACAAAAAAGCGCGTTTCAAAATAAACGTATTTTTTATCCCAGCCAACAAGCGTGCTACTTACCGTCATTTTATCTAAAAATTTAATTTCTTTCAGATAAACCATCTCTTGCATGGCGATAACCCAATTCAAGGGCTTAATACCTTTTTGATGACAGCACGCCATCAGCCAGCGAGTAATGTTTAGCTCAATAAAGGACAAATAACGATAATTAGGCAGATGATTCCGAAAGCCCATATCATGCGGCAACACTCGATAATGACGAACCGTCGGTGCAATCAAGAGCTCAATACTAAGGCGCTCGCTTACTGATTGCTGCTTAAGTTGTTGTTTTAGCAAGCAGACCATAATAAAAAAACGTATCAACATGTTCATAAATGACTCTCTTAACGCTTATTTTGTGTAAATTTATTGGGTATAAATTATTGTATATAATATATAAACAGTGACTGGCTATAAATGCAGCGTACCTTAACGCAAAAAAGCCACCTAAGTGACTTTTTTATTTAAAAGCGGATATTTAAAAGCCTACATTTAAAAACTTATATTTAAAAACTAATTTTAGAGATTAATGACCTGCACCATTGATACTACGTACCATCTCTTCGACCATTTTCTTGGCATCACCAAAGATCATCATAGTCTTGTCCATGTAGAACAGGCTATTATCAAGCCCTGCATAACCTGTATTCATTGAGCGCTTGATGACCATGATCGTTTGGGCTTTGGTCACTTCTAGAATCGGCATACCAAAGATTGGCGAAGTTGGATCATCTTTTGCAGAAGGGTTGACCACATCATTTGCACCGATTACCAAGACGACATCTGTGCTCGCGAAGTCTGAGTTGATTTCATCCATCTCTAAAATATCATCATAAGGTACGTCAGCTTCCGCCAATAGGACGTTCATGTGACCTGGCATACGACCAGCGACTGGATGAATGGCAAAACGCACGTTCACGCCTTCTTCTTTTAGCAACTCATACAGCTCTTTTACCGCGTTCTGTGCACGACCTTGCGCCATGCCGTAACCCGGAACAATAACCACACTACTGGCATTGGCCATTAAGAACCCAGCATCTTCTGCTGAACCAGCCTTGTAGTTTTTAGGTGCACCATCATCAGCGCCTGCTGCTACAGCTCCTGTACCCATACCGCCAAATAAGACGTTGAGTAATGAGCGGTTCATGGCTTTACACATGATATAAGATAAAATCGCACCTGATGAACCAACCAACGAACCCGCGATAATCAACATCGAATTGCCGAGGGTGAAACCAATTCCTGCCGCCGCCCAACCAGAAAACGAGTTCAATAATGAGACAACCACTGGCATATCACCGCCACCAATCGGCGCAATCCACATCCAACCAAATATCACGGCAATCACTGCCATCGCATAAAATGCTGGTAATGAGTCAGTGATGAAATAGACGCCACCGAAAGCAATCATCGCAATGAATAATAATGCTTGGACGGGTTTTACCCAACCCCCAACCAATGTTTTAGCCCAGCTTTTTGCGGCTAATTTACCAAAGGCAAAGACAGAAGCTGAAAAGGTAATCGCACCGATGAAGCAACCAATAAACAGCTCAACTCGCGCAACCGCGCCATGCTGTTGTTCCGTATGCAGTACCGTTGCCAATGCAATGGCGACCGCAGCTAAACCGACAAAGGAATGCATTAAAGCAACGGTTTCTGGCATTTGCGTCATCGCGACTGTTTTCGCTTTCCACATGCCGACGAGGGCACCCAAAATCATCGCACCGATAATTAACCAAAGGACAGGGCCTTCTGCTAAGAAGAATGTCGTGACGACCGCAATCGCCATCGCTACCATACCAAAACGGTTACCACGGATAGCGGTCTTTGGGCTGGATAAACCACGCAAGGTTAAAACGAAAAGGATAGCGCCGACCAGATAGAACCAATCCGCATTTGCCGCAATCATTGCTGAGAAATCATTCATGCGTCACCTCCAACATCAGTGGTTGCTACTGGTGCTTTTTTTACTTTCGGTTTAAACATCGCAAGCATACGCTCAGTCACGGCAAAGCCACCGAAGATATTGATACTGGCTAAGAATACGGCAAAAGCGCCAAGGATACTGGTCGGTGTAAAGACAGAGCCGTCAATAGTGACGGTCTGTAGCATGGCACCGACGATGACGATACTCGATAGTGCGTTGGTGACAGCCATTAATGGTGTGTGCAATGCAGGCGTGACGCCCCAAACGACGTAATATCCGACAAAAATAGCGAGTACAAATACGGTAAAAATCGCTACAAATGGGGTGCTACTCATGGCCGCACCAGCTGGCGCTGCCGCTAAAATAGTGGCAATCATCTCATCCTCCTAAAAATTTATTCGTTACTGGCAAATGTGTAGTGAAAGGCAGTTAAAACTTAGCGTTTGGCTAGTCGTACCTGACTGTTATGTGTCACTGCCAGTGCGCCTTGAATCTCGTCTTCCATGTCTAATTTAAGTGCCAAATTAGCTGATGCGTCACTTGCTGACGCGTCATCGCTAGCAGGCGCAATTAATGTGGTGATAAAGTTAACCAAATTGTTGGCATACAAATCTGAAGACTGCGCGGCGAGCATCGATGGGATGTTGGCAGCACCAACGATACGTACGCCGTTGTCTGTAGTAATGGTCTCATTAGGCACACTGCCTTCGACGTTACCACCTGTACCAGCAGCCATATCGATCAATACGGAACCCGCCTTCATTTTAGCAAGGGTTGCGCCGTGCACCAGACGAGGAGCGTTACGACCAGGAATCTGCGCTGTAGTGATGACGATATCAGCATTGCTTAATGCCTTGTCAACCACTGCCGCTTGGTCTTTGACATATTGCTCTGATGGCGTCCACGCATAACCACCAGTAGACTTGGCAGTCTCAGCCTCCTCTGCACTCATCGGCACATCCAGCCATTTACCACCCAATGACTCTACTTGCTCACGAGCAGTCGGACGTAAATCGCTCGCTTCTACCACTGCACCTAAACGCTTAGCCGTTGCAATCGCCTGCAAACCTGCAACGCCGACACCCAAGATGACCACTTTGGCAGGCTTAACTGTACCAGCTGAGGTCATAAACATCGGGAAAGGACGCGAGTATTCATTAGCCGCCAGCAATACTGCTTTGTAACCTGCAAGGTTGGCCTGTGATGACAGTACGTCCATATTCTGTGCGCGTGACAGTGTGCGAGGCAATAACTCCATGGCAAAGGCAGTGACACCTTTGGTCGCATAAGTATCAAGCTGAGTATTACGATACGGGTCAAGCATGCCAATGACGATCTGACCTGACGTCAAGCCTTCAATAGCTGCAGCAGGCAAGTCATTGACGGTGGTAATAATTCGAGACTGTGTGATTACCTCGGCGCTGCTGCTGGCAATGTCGGCACCTGCAGCCTGATATAACTCATCCGCATAATATGCCGCTCTACCTGCACCTGACTGTATGAGGACTTCAAACCCAAGCTTACGCAATTTTTTGACTGCGTCTGGGGTTATCGCTACACGGTTCTCGCTCGCGATATCTGCACTGATTACACCGATTTTCATACCGTCTCCTTACTTACGTCTAATGACTATACTTACGTCTCACGACTACCTTTAACACCCTCAACGCACATTTAAAAAGCACAGGGGACAAAAAAACCTTTGGTCATGGTTGGTTCAACATCATGACCAAAGATTATCAATCTAATAAATGATAGCGACTTTGCCATCATGTCTTTTTATTATAGAGACATCATCTGCCAACTTTCATTGCCTAATGATGACCCACAAGTAAAATAAAAAGTTAGGCATTTACACCATCTGCATAACTTTTATTGTTATATTAAAAATTTTTCCTTTTCAATTAAACGCTAAACTTGACAAGCTATCGGCTTATATCACTCAATTATGTCATTTTTAAGGATAACGTTAAACAACACGAAATAACGACGGGTAGGTCAAGATACAATGCTGCTTATCGTATAATAAGAAAACTTGATACATAAATAGAATACCCATTGACTCACTATAATAAGGAATGACGATGTATTTTTTACTTTCCCCTGCCAAATCTTTAAATGAGAAAAATGCGGTGCCAGTGAACTTAGACAAATATTATAGTCAACCAGAGCTCATCGAACATGCGCAAGCGTTGATGAAAAACTTAAAATCAAAAGAACCGATTGATTTACAAGAACTGATGGGCATCTCTGATGATTTGGCACAGCTCAATGTCAAGCGCAATCAAGAGTGGCGTTGGAGCAACGATAAGCCATTTACTTTAGACAATGCCAAACCTGCAGGTTATTTATTCGATGGCGATGTTTATACTGGACTTGATATGTATCATATGGATAAAGAAACCGCCATTTACGTCAATAAGCATCTGGGTATCTTGTCTGGATTATATGGCGTATTGAAACCGCTCGATTTAATTCAACCCTATCGTTTAGAGATGGGTACCAAACTGAAAAATGAACGTGGCGATAACCTTTATGAGTTTTGGGGCGAGGAAGTAACTGCCATTATTAATGCACGTATGGTGGATAGTGATGATAAGATTTTGATTAATCTGGCGTCAAATGAATATTTCAAAGTGGTCAAGAAGAAAGCGCTGAATGCGGAAGTTATCACGCCACGATTTGAAGATGAAAAGAATGGTCAATACAAAGTGATTAGCTTCTATGCCAAAAAAGCACGTGGACTGATGGTGAAGTATGCTGCTGATAATAAGCTGACCAATGCTGAGCAGCTAAAGCAGTTTGATTTGGCGGGATATTATTACTGTGAAGCCGCTTCTGATGATAAAACGTGGACGTTTAGACGGGATGCAGCCAGTCAGTAGTTTTTAAAAACATATCTAATTTGTATAAATAAACCCCGATAAGCTCAGCCTATCGGGGTTTTTCGACAGCATATCATCACCAGTTGCCGTAAAAATTCTCAATGATCATACGGTAAAGCGCAATTTATCTCTTGAGGCATCAAGTACGACAGTTTGATCATATACGTTATAGGTATGAAGACGATCGATATCGTTCTCCCAATTGGGTTCGATATAACGCACAAAGGTTTCTTTGTAAGATGTCGGTGTCAACTCTTCTACCAGATACAAAGCCACTCTACGCCCATACCTAATAGTGCCATCTTGAGCCGTACGAAACAGCTGACCATCTCTCTTAAATAGTGCACCTGCTAATCGTGACCCACGCACGTCAATTTTTAAAGGCGCCGAGGGATGAATGGTCCAGTTATCTGACTCCAACTTATCAGACGTATAAATATGCAATTCCAAATCCATTGTAAGGACTGAAATTGAACCATGCGTGGTAAAAAGATACCATAAGCCATTGTGCTCAGTAACGGCACTATCTGCTGCCTGAACTCCAGACACCAACTCATGAACTTTTTCCCACTTCTGCGGAAAATCCGTCGCTTTTAATAGGTTGATACAATTGGTCTTGGCCGCTTCTGGAATCATATATACAGCGTCTTCATGCTCGAATACATTAGGAAAGCTTAAATGAGAGCTAATACCTAAATCGACTGGTCCAGCATTGATAATTTGATGGTGCTCATCCAGTTCCACCCACTCTATACGGCCGATACCTTCTTTATAATTTAAGCTCTCAAAAAATATATAACGCCTTGAATCTTGCTCAATATAAAAAGGGTCAGCCCAAAAACATCCTTTTTCAGGCAATAGCTCAGTGTATGTTTGCATCGACTGATCAATAGAACCAATCAAAATACTCCAGTTATTGTGATAAAGACTCTTATAGAAAGTCTTTATCGTATAGTTTTAAAAAAAACCCATCAAATGCCGTATGGCAGTCAGTTGTTGGGGTTGTTCGTAAATTGCATCGTCAAGCATTAAATTTGTCGAATTTCCATTTTTAACGCCAATTTTATTTTTATGGAAATACCAATACAATATAGATGCTGCGACACCATTTAATTTATGCTCGGTTAAATTATAGTCCCAGTAAAATAAAGAGCCATACCCTCTCCCAACGACTTTATCACCATTAAGACGCTCATTTAACAGATGTAGCGTGACTACACTATTCTCCCATTGTTCGGCAAACTGCCAATACAATGCTGATCCGCGTCTTTGTTTGGTTTCATCGCCGTAACGAAATAAGAGAATACCTTTTTTTGAAACACTCAGAATTCTCCCTGCTAAGGTGCGAAAACCAAATTTGACCAGATAATCTAGATTGGCGGCTTCAAGTTTCTCAATCACTGAATCCTCAATCTCATCATAAATCTTATCCTGATTTACTACTGATATTACGATGGGCATCGTACCATTAGCCACCAAGTCATGAATAGAATAACGCTTGGTATTACTCTTATTTCGAGAAAGAAATGAAAATAACTTTTGATTAATGGAAGGAATAACTTTGGATAGACGAGACATGTGAAACGCTTGTTTTTTATCTCGTTGGACAGCAATACAAACCTCAACCTTGCCTTCATCGACGAGAGATTTTAATGGTTTGAACTTATACCATGCCAATGTTTCCTCTTCTACAAGAATCCCAAGCCTAATTTTTTTCATCATCATCACCTTGAATTGCACAAGAGTTTGTGGCTGGGCAGCCTTAACACATGTTCAATTGTCCTTTGATAAAGTATCAGTCCATTAATTACATTTAAATAATAACATATATAAAAAAACTTTATATATTCAATGCTCTTGATAATGTGAGGTCGATTTTGTTGATCTAATGGGTATTTTATTTGTTGAAGTTTTTAGAAATGCATCAAAGACCATGAGTAAATAGCAGGTAAAGTGTCACCACTAAGTCTGGGAAACAGCAACGCCCTCACTATGTCTGTCAATTGGCAACCTTTCCAAGCATAAAACACTTATCCAACCTATCGAATGAATGTATATAAAACCGTGATTACCTCATATACCAATGAGTAGCGCTATAAAAATTAGGCAAAAAAAAAGCCCTGCTATCTTCCGATAACAGAGCTTCTAATAATCAAATAAACTTTATGACAAAATCATACTTCTAGCGAAAAGCGATTTGTCGAGGAAGATGCGCAAAAATAGTACCTGTTGTACATTGAGCGCATCTGACGAAAAGAAATCGCTTTGTAACAGAAGTAAAATTACATCATGCCGCCCATTCCACCCATACCGCCCATTCCACCAGCACCGCCCATGCCAGCCATACCGTCATCACCTTGTGGCAAATCAGTAATCATGACTTCGGTCGTTAGCATTAGGCCTGCAACAGATGCTGCATTTTCTAGCGCTGAACGAGCTACTTTAGCTGGATCAAGAATACCCATCTCTAGCATATCGCCGTATTCGCTAGAAGCTGCGTTGTAACCATAGTTACCGCTGCCACTCTTCACTTCGTTCACTACCACTGATGCTTCTTCGCCAGCGTTGGTAACGATTTGACGTAATGGTGCTTCCATTGCGCGACGTAAGATATTGATACCCGCGTTTTGGTCATCGTTATCGCCACGTAGCTCAGACAATGCATTCATTGCACGAACTAAGGCAACACCGCCGCCAGGGACAACGCCTTCTTCAACCGCTGCACGAGTCGCATGTAGCGCATCGTCAACACGATCTTTCTTCTCTTTCATTTCAGTTTCAGTCGCAGCGCCAACTTTGATAACGGCAACGCCGCCAGCCAGTTTCGCCATACGCTCTTGAAGCTTCTCTTTATCGTAGTCAGACGTTGATTCTTCAACTTGACGTTTAATAGATTCAACGCGATTTTCGATGTCAGCAGAGTTACCAGCGCCATCAACAATCACAGTGTTTTCTTTACCGACAGTGACTTTCTTAGCCGTACCAAGTTGCTCAAGAGTAGCAGTCTCTAAACTTAGGCCAATCTCTTCAGAAATCACAGTACCCCCAGTTAGCGTTGCGATATCTTCAAGCATGGCTTTACGACGATCGCCGAAACCTGGTGCTTTAACGGCACAAGTTTTTAAGCCGCCACGCATGTTGTTGACAACCAATGTTGCCAATGCTTCGTTTTCAACGTCTTCAGCGATGATCAGCAATGGCTTGCTTTGCTGCATCACTTGCTCAAGTAATGGCACGATTTCACGAATGTTGCTGATTTTTTTATCAACCAACAAGATATATGGGTTTTCAAATTCAGCGGTTAAGCTATCTTGCTTATTCGCAAAGTACGGGCTGATATAACCACGGTCAAACTGCATACCTTCAACGACTTCTAAGGTATCTTCAAAGCTTGAACCTTCTTCAACAGTGATTACGCCTTGCTTACCGACTTTTTCCATCGCTTGCGCAATCAATTCACCGATTTTGGTGTCTGAGTTGGCAGAGATAGAACCAACTTGAGCAATCGCTTTTGAATCGTCAGCTGGGGTAGATAGCAAATGGATTTGCTCAACAGCCGCACGTACCGCTTTATCAATACCGCGTTTTAGATCCATTGGGTTCATGCCAGCGGCAACTGACTTCATGCCTTCTTGCAAGATAGATTGCGCCAATACAGTCGCAGTCGTCGTACCATCACCAGCAACGTCGTTGGTGCGGCTAGCAACTTCACGAACCAATTGAGCGCCCATGTTTTCAAATTTGTTTTCAAGCTCGATTTCTTTAGCAACTGAAACACCATCTTTAGTGATGGTTGGCGCGCCAAATGATTTATCGATAACCACGTTACGACCTTTAGGGCCTAAAGTTACGCGTACTGCGTTTGCTAGAACGTTTACGCCGTCCATCATTTGTTTACGGGCATCAATGCCGAATTTTACGTCTTTTGCCATGTTAAATTACTCCACTATTATAAGTATGAGAATGCAATTAAATGTTTCAATAATTTTTCAATGATATTGTCAAAATGCGTTGAGTATAATAATACTCAAAAGGGACTAGCCTTCTAACACACCCAATACATCAGATTCTTTCATAATCAATAGTTCTTCGCCGTCAACTTTCACGGTTTGGCCAGCATATTGACCGAACAAGACTTTGTCGCCAGCTTTTACATCTAACGCGCGAGTTTCACCGTTGTCACGAATCTGACCGTTACCAGTTGCTAGCACTTCACCTTGTGAAGGCTTTTCTTGAGCAGAACCAGGAAGCAAGATACCACCAGCCGTTTTTGTTTCTTCTTCTATGCGGCGGACAACAATACGATCATGTAAAGGACGAATATTCATCAATATGTCTCCAATAATTGGTTATTTAAGTTAAAAATTTATTTGGTTTGTTGGTCTCAACATCCTATCTTCAAAAGCCATCTTATAAAAACGCTTTTATTAAGATAAGCCTTGAGCTTGTTTCAAAAAGTGGGGGCATAGCGAGGTAGCTTCAAGTGTAAAGACCAAAAATTTACAAGAATTTTGCATATCGTGGATTATTTAGTTGGTAATGACGTTTATGAACAGTCATTTGATTGGATTGCACCGTGTTAAAGGCCTTAGCAAGATTTTAAAAGCAGCCATATGAATGCTAAATTTCAGCACCGATAAGTTACAGCATATCATTTACAACTGACCGATTAACTTACACCTGCTTGCTCAAGTTACAGCAAGTGACGCCTGATGATATCGCGCTCGATGTCAGCAACCTTGACTACAATAGCAACACCACAGGGACGGCCTTCACTCTTGAAAAGATAGCAGAACATGACCATTATAGTCCTTGAGAAAATAACAATAGTTATAAGCAATGCCATAAATAGCGATTAAGGAATGTCCATGAGTTTTTTATCAAACGATCAAAAGTCATTAACAACCGATACTAATAATACTAAACGTAGCAAGTCTAAGTTTTTAACCGCCCTAACCACTGGGGCCAGTATTGCTACGATTGGAGCGATAAGTATGACTGCACCAACCCTTGCCAGCGCAAAGAATATCGAACCTTCAAGCGCCAACTACAGCTTTACGGTTGAAGACAAATATAAAGGTACGGCTACTCGCATGCTTAACAAATCAGGCAATACTTGGAAATATAATGTCAATGCTCGGGTGGCAGGTGTTGCAAGTGCTTCGCAAAACAGCACTTTTACCATTAACGGTAATAATGTCATTCCGACTCAAGCCAGCACCACTTATAAGCTATTAGGCGTTGGTCGTACGCACAAATTAGACTTCAATCCAAGCAGTAAAAAGGTGGTGAGTAACTATAAAGGCAAGTCGACGACCATGAACATGGCACAACAAGCTTTTGATGATTTAAGTTTGGAAGTACAAATTCGCCAAGATTTATTGAACGGTAAATTCTCTGGCAACTATTACATGGCGAAAAAAGACAAAATAGAGAAAACCCCTTTCAAAAAATCTGGTAACACCAAGATTACCGTTCCAGCTGGCACATTTGATACCGTACGTGTCGACCGTATCCACGATGACAATAGTCGTTCTACCAGTTTTTGGCTCGCACCAAGCTTAGATTACCTACCAGTAAAAGTTAGCCAAATTAATGATGGCAAAAAGATGGATTTAGAATTAACCAAAGTAAATTAAGCTTTTTATTAAATAAGCAGAAATAGCATAAAAAAAGCGGCGCTCTAAATAGAGCGCCGCTTTTTTTGTCTGAAACTTCGCTAAATCAACTAACGTGGCTGCTTAACGACGTTGTTCATTGAAGGAAGACGCTTTAGTAGAATAAATAACCAAATATTGATTGCCAGTAATAAGACAAAATCAAGCAGATAAACCACTATCTCTGCCCAGCTGCTGCCGTAAACGCGGGTAAACAGCACCACACCACTCGCCCCCAAATAAACCAAGGTAAGCATACTGCCTATCAATAGCACATATGGCGAACGACCCCGTAGTATCGCGGGCGTCAAAATAAATGCTGGCACTAGCCATAATGCTTGCCAAGCGATACCGCCAATGACATCAGGACTACTGGGATTAAAAACATTGATAAAAATAGGTAGCCCAAGCAGTCTATAAACCAACCAAATCAGCCAAGTTACCATCAAGCGCTGACGAATGGGCGTAATTGGCTTTTTAAGTTTAGCAGCTTTGGCAGATTTTTTGGCTGGTGCGCTTATCTCACTATCGGAGCGGTTTGTGACCATTAGATATATTTACTTCCTAATTAATAGCGTTATATAAGACCTTTCATGCTATAAAAATCCGCTTAGCGAGTCCAGTTAGCTTGCGCCAATGCAGTAGCACTAATCGCCAAGCGGCGACCTTGGGCGATAGCCAACTCGCGCTCATCAGCTGAGACGGGTTGATCATGTAACGCCCCACTCACGTGGCTGGCACCATAAGGCGAGCCACCACGATGAGTACGATTAAGCGCAGGCTCAGCATAAGGCACACCAACAAGGATCATGCCGTGATGCATCAACGGCAACATCATGGTCAGCAATGTCGTCTCTTGACCGCCGTGCATCGAGCCGGTCGCAGTAAATACAGCAGCAGGTTTGTTCTGTAAATTACCTGCCAGCCAAATAGTGACCGTATTGTCCCAAAAATATTTCATGGGAGCAGCCATATTACCGAAGTGCGTCGGGCTACCAAGCGCCAAACCCATACAGTCTTTTAGATCGTCCATAGTGCAATACAAGTCACCTTCATCAGGTATTGCAGGCTTGCTCGATGTGGTCTCGGGTGCAACCGTTGGTACAGTACGGATACGGGCTGTCATACCAGCATCCTCAATACCTTGAGCGATAGCATAAGCCAATGTCTTAGTCGTACCGTAATTTGAATAATAGAGCACCAAAACATAAGGGGCGGTCTGACTCATTAGCAATACTTCCTCATAAAACCATTAATGTTATTGTTGATTCTAATCACCTACAACCGCTTCTATGCAGTCTATTTCTTTAGCATAAAACCTTATTGATTATGTAGCTATAGTCGATTCAATTTAAAAATAGTACTAGTTCAAGGCAACCGAGTGTAGATGTATATTTAATACTTCAAGCGAGGTTAACGCTGTAATAATTTTATAGTGGAATGACTATATATATAATCTGTGACAGATACCGCAATATAGGCATATATTATGCCCCAGTCATTCACCGACATGCAAACAGCCTTGGTACACATTGTCGCTAATAACCTGCTAGAGAGGTTGCTGCTGTGCATTTTGACACAATTAAACCGCAGATGGTAACAGCATATCTTTGTTACACTACTGTCACTCAAACACCTGCTAAATGGTCGATATGGAAAATTTATCAAAAAAAATCCCGTTTTTACATCAACGCTGGTTTCAATTCTTACGATTCTTGACTCGGCACTTTTTTGAAGACAATTGCCAGCAAAAAGCGGCATCGCTGACCTACACGACTATGTTGTCAATTGTACCCGTCCTAACCGTCCTATTGATGATTTTATCTTCTGTACCAGCACTTGCGTCCGTTAGAGCACAGATATATGAAGTGATTTATAGTAACTTACTACCACAATCCAGCATGCAGGTCAGTGAGTACATCAATAGCTTTGCTGAAAAATCCTCAAATCTAACCATCATTGGGGCAATGGTGTTATTTTTTACGACCATTATGACGTTAACAACTATCGAGCGCGCATTTAACCAAATCTGGCGGGTAGAAAATCGCTCTGGCGGTATGAAAAGTATGCTGCGCTATTGGACCATCGTCACGTTAGGACCGTTAGTACTGGGTACGGCATTTCTTGCTTCAAGCGCGGTACAAAGCTTGAGTTTTTTAAATCGACAAATCGCTGGTTATGGCATTGACTGGTCTTTTTGGGTACAAGCTGTATCCATTGGTATCACTGTTGCAGGCTTTATTGGTATGTACTGGTTCATCCCAAAAGCACGTGTACCCGCAAAAAATGCAGCCATTGCTGGTCTCTTCGTCGCTATCGTATTCGAGCTGATGAAGCACCTGTTTGGTACAGTAATGGCAAACTTCACCAGTTATGAAGCGATTTACGGGGCTTTTGCGGCACTGCCCATCTTCTTATTATGGATATATTTGTCGTGGAATTTAATTCTATTAGGTGTTGAGATTAGCTATACCTTGACGATTTTTGAGACTGAAGAGGTCTATCCACGCCACCCGCTCCTAAGTTTGCTCGATATGCTAAACCTCATTTATACCCATCATTTAAAAGGGGAAGCGGTAAGCGAACAAGCGCTACGTAACGTGCTAGGACGCAAAGAGCTACCGAAATGGTATACCTATATTAATTATCTGCAAGACAGCAATCTAATCACCATGACTGAAGATAATGATTATGTGCTCAAGAGAGATTTGAGCAAAATGACATTATGGGATTTTTATCGCACGCTACCTTATCCCTTGCCTATCAAAGATGAGCTAGATGAGATGGGGCCAGAGGATCAAAAACCTTGGCTTAGCTTGCTAGTCAATCGTTTTGAAAATACGGAAGCTTATGCCAAGCAACAGTTAGATCTACCGTTAAATGCTATTTTTGCCAATAGTGAGCCACGTAAAAAAGCTGATTCTAATGGAAAAGGCATCAAAGGCGGTCAATCAAATTTATTTAGAAAAACCTCGGCGACCACTGCAGCATTAGACAAGAATGCGCCGATCAAAGACACCCCACACTTTGACCCAATAGCTTATGATAAAGACAGTGATATTGAATGCGATGAGCAGGATAATGAGATTCTTATCCCTAAAGATTTGAATGACTCTCAAATTAAAACCAATGGTAATCTCTTTAATCATAAAGGCGATATCATTACTGAATCAGATAACCCAAAAACGAATTGAGAAAAGCGTTAGTAACGAATGAGGCATATTGAATAATAAAAATTAGTTTTCACTAGAGGTTATAATAGAACTTATTATTATACATCGAACAAAAGTCGTACGAGATGCTAACACAGCTGTTATATTGCCTTAAACTTTATTAGGGCAATAACTTGAAAAATACAATAGCATTCCCAGTAACAGCGCTAAGCATTTGTGTCGTATCCATTATGCTTTCTGCTTGTGGTGAAGGTGATGGCAGCACATCATCACTTGTACCACCAACCATTAATCTACCAGTAGAAACGCCGCCTGTTAAACCACCGGTAATCAGTATTCCTGCTACGCCACTTGAACCAAGTACGCCTGTTAAACCACCAATAACAAGTATTCCTGCTACGCCACTTGAACCAAGTACGCCTGTTAAACCACCAATAACAAGTATTCCTGCTACGCCACTTGAACCAAGCACGCCTGTTAAACCACCAGTAACGAGTATTCCTGCTACGCCACTCGAACCAAGTAAGCCTATTAAGCCGCCAGCAACGAGTATCCCTGCTACGCCACTCGAACCAAGTACGCCTATTAAATATCCAGAACCAAAAAAAGATATTGCTGATTTTTATTTATTAGGGTTTTTTGACCACGATGGTAGAGTGGGAGAAATTCGTGCTATTCGTCCAGACTTGGTTGGCGACTTTCAAGCGATGATACAGTTTGGGCAGAATCATACCGTTGATCCACAGGGTAACGAAGCAAAAAACATGCCGCGCCTGACGGCAGAAAAAGAGGCGCTGTTATTAGTGACGCCTACGCTTGAAATGGGTGACATTGATGAGCTAGTGGTAGAGATTTATCAAGATGGGGTTTTATTACGAACTGTCAATTTAGCCGACCCGACTCAAATCCCAGACACGGATCAGACTAACACTGATCAGCGCGCACGCGTTGCTTACAGTAAGCGCGCATGGTCAACCAAACTCAACTGGGATGAGGTACAAGGTGGTCTCAAAATTCGCATTGTGGATGACCAAAATCGTAGCGGTGAATTGTCAGAAGATAACATAGATTTTGCCGCCCCTGGTGAGTTGGTATTGACCAATATCCGTCTAGGCATGTTAACGGATGCGCCTCAATCTTGGGGTCACTACATGCTACGCGATCCAGAAAGAGCGGGTTCAGATTACTTCCAAACCATTCCAGCAGCACAAATGACCGTTGCTAGCTATGATAACATGAAGCTCGAACGAGTAATGGTCGCCAATGGCACTATTTATGATTCAGTCAGTGACTCAAATGATGCTGGCGTTTATGCTGGTGATATGCGCGAAAACACCGCGAAATCAACCTTTGGTGTTGGCATTAATTTAGCCAATTGGGGCGTCACCAGTGCTTCAATGCAAAGTCAAGAGCAACCGCAATTGACCCAAAACGTCAATGCGCATCACGCTCGCGGTAAATATAAGAATGGTGAATATAACCACGGCTTAAGCGGCGGTAATGGTATGTTGACCCTAATCGACTCTCAAGGTAATGAGTTCAGCCACGAAATCGGTCATCATTATGGCTTGGGTCATTATCCTGGTGAACAGAACGGCGATTTCTTTTGGGCCGAGCATCATGCCAATAGTGGCTGGGGCTATAATGGCGTCAGAAACAAAATGCGCAGCAACTTAGACTGGCCACGACAGGTCGAGGGTGATGGTCTCACTGGCAAACCTCTTTTCTTAGCCACCTATGGCTATGGTCGCGATGCGATGTCTGGTGGATCACAGAGTGGCGCTTATTCAAACTATACCCACTATACGGGTTATAGTACAAAAATTAAGATCCAGCCAGCATTTGATAAAGCAGTATTTGACGCTGACTCACCAACTGGCTATAAGAAATGGAATGCCGATCTCAGAAAGATGGAAGTCATCCAGCCTAAGGTATGGCAAGGTTCTAAAAACGTTTGGTACAACAGCGCGGATGGTAATTACTTAAAACCACGTTTGCAGGGCGTGCCAATATTTACCATTTTAGGCGGTTATGACCCTGTCGCGCAAAAAGGCATCATTTATCCAGAAGCACGTGGTAACTGGGGCAACGTCTTTGAGTTACCGACACCCCATAACTCGCTTGAATCAGCAAGCTGCTGGTTAAGCGTTACTTATAGTAATAACACGATTAATGATATTGCGTTGGCTCCTAATCGGATGACCAGTAACGCCAATAAGTTCCATGTTAATTTAGCGATTGCAGACAACCCGAAAAAAGTAGATTTGTACTGTAAAAAGGTCAATGAAGCACAAGTACAGCTCTCAACTATTGATATTCGTCAATATAGTGATGCGATTAAACCCGCGGTTACCTTTGGTAAAGAACAGGGCTATACGGCACTAAGAAAGGTAGAATTGCCAATCTTAGAGCAGAAACTTCTTGCTCAAGCAGAAAATTCGACTATTAGTTTAGACGCCAACGGTCAGTTATTATATGATTCTTACAAAGAGTATCGTGATGAGCTTAGCCCTCTCGCATTCCAAACATTAGAGCGTTATGAGAAGCAGCAAGAAACTCTAAATCGTCTAAATCGTTGGGTCAATGTCTATCGTACGGATTTAATCAAAAAAGAGCCTGAAGCACTTACCGAATTTCAAAAGTTTGTTGTAGATTTAGAGCTACAAGATGATAAACCTTTAGATAATATGACTACTATCCGTAATGGCAACAACTGCCTTAAAGTTGAAACTCTAGAAGGTGGTAAGTTAAATAGCTTTATTAGTGGCCCAAGTGGCTGTACTGGTGACGACTCTGAACAGTGGATTTACGATCTTAAAGGTAAAATTCACAGCAAAATGGCATTAGATCAGTGTTTAACAGAACAAGGTTCTTGGGTGGTTTTGGGTGCTTGTAGCTTGGACTCGCCAGCGCAAGTTTGGGAGATGAACGGTGCTGACCAAATCAAACAGGGCAACAAATGCTTTGATTTGCGTACTGGTAATTTAATAGATAATCGCGGAAGCTTAATTACTTACAATTGTAGTGGTGGCTGGAATCAGAAATGGACAACGTTAACCAAAAACCCAAGCTTTATCTTAGCAACCGCTGGTAATAATCTACCGTTAATCGTAGATAGTCTGCAAAAACAGCCAGTATCGACGGATGATATGCAAACGCGTTCATTAAGTATGGACAGTAAAGAAGAGCCATCAGTGCTAGCAAAAGTAAGCACTGCGATAAGCACTTGGATTGACAATCTAGTCAATTAACAAAACAATCCATCATGCTAAAAATAAGCTCCTATGATAGGGGCTTATTTTTTACTAAATTTTTGTGCGCAATCTGTTATATGATAAGCTAATTTACTTTTAAGCGTTTTTATTCGTCAAAAAATATCGCCGTTTTGTGACAAATAAGTTTTATGATGAATAAAAATCGGCGTCACTTTTGGAGCTGACCACATTGAATAATTCCCCCGAAAGCGGCTTGTTCACGCGAATAATGACAACCATGATGCAAGGGGTGAGGCAGTTTTTTCAATTATGGTCGCTACAGACACTGACCGATATGCCTGATCGACTAAGAAACCTATGGCAGCAGCTTATTGGCTCTTATTGGTTTATCCCAACGGCGTGCGTCATCGTTGGAATATTGCTTGCGCCTTTATTAGTCACTATCGATCAACACTTTGACCGCGAAACAGTCCGAGAGATTACCTTTGCCTTTACGGGTGACGACGATGCTGCGCGCGCTATCATGACTGCCATCGCAGGCGCAGTATTGGGCGTAGCAGGCACGACCTTTTCTATTACGATCGCGGTACTGTCGATGGCCTCTTCGCAATTTGGCCCACGGCTGTTGCGCAATTTTTTGAGCGATACGCCAAATCAGTTTGTGTTGGGGGCGTTCATTGGCACCTTTAGTTATAGTTTACTGGTCTTAAAATCCATCCATAAATATGACGTTGCTTTTGGTGTGCCACAGCTCGCCGTGACTTTTGCCATTATTATGGCAATCATCTGCGCGCTATTATTGGTCTACTTTGTACAACACATGGTGCATGCCATTCAAGCCTCACATGTAATTCAAAACGCCAGCAACGATGCACTCGAAAATATTCACTATTGGTATCGCGATCATTGTGATATCCAACATCAGCGTGATGTTGAACATCATGATGTTCAACAGTTCCGCAACTGGCCTGCTATGCCCATCCATCCGCCAAAATCAGGCTATCTACAGCAAATCTACCTTGAGTCATTGGTAACACTGACCCAAGATTATGGCGGCATAATACAGATACATAGCAATCTTGGCGATTATGTGACGGACAAAAACGTCATCGGCTACTTTTACCAGTGTCCAGCAGATCATCCAAATAATCGACAAAAAACAGCGACGCCTCAGTTGGCGCTGATACCGCGCGCGCCTGATGGCATTTTCTGGCAACGTTTTGCCGGCTGTATACGTATCGAACAACGATTGACTCATTCTAACGATATTGCTTATAGCTTGGGACAAATGACTGAAATCGCCGTCCGTGCCTTATCGCCCGGTATCAATGATCCAAAAACAGCGGTCAACTGCGTACAATCACTAACCAGTTGCTTAAGTATTATGATGCGTCGCCAGCCGCCCAGCCCCTATCATTTTTATACACCAGCACAAAACGATGATTCATCGAAAGCCGAAGTTAAACAGCGACGCTTGGCTATATTAGCCGTGGTTACTCATACTCCCAAAATATCTGATTTTATCAATACATCACTAGGCGAGATACGTCGGTATGCAGCAGCAGATTTGATGGTCTTAAAAGCGCTATGCCAGGCGATGGTCAATCTAAGTTATGCTCGCGTAAATAACGCACAGCAGCAAACCCTATTGCATGAGATAAAACTGATTGAGCGCGCAGGAGAAGAAAACCTAAGCTATCAAGAGCTGATAGATGACTTGAGCGCGATGTGCCAACAAGCCCAACAATTCATACTTAGCAACGATGCTCATCATCAGTATTTTGACTATGTTAGCGCGTTTGACAGCCATATTCGCCAAGCATTACAAACGCAATCAAAATAAAAAGACAAACGATAACTAAACTAAAATCAAACCTATTCAGTGTTTGTAAGCGCTAAGCTTATGACAATTTTAAACTCACTTGAGAATTTTTTCATGGCCCCTACCAGTAGCCTAACCGTACTTGAAATCAGCGCCATATTTTTATCCATCACAGCCCTATTAACTTACGTTAACCATCGTTTTATTGGTCTACCGACCACGATTGGCGTGATGGTTATCTCCATTTTATTATCTATTGGCGCCATATTTTTGGGATTTTTGGGATTTGATCAGCTGATTGATTATGAAGTAAGCTTATTAGAGCAGCTTGATTTTACCGAAGTTTTATTAGATGGCATGCTCTCTATGCTGTTATTTGCAGGGGCGCTACACGTCAATATCAGCGATTTAAAACGTTATAAACTGCCTATTGGCATCCTTGCTTGCGTCGGTACTATTGTCTCTGCGATGCTTATCGCCACGGCGCTTTATTTTATGCTGCCGCTGCTTGGTTTCGGTTTGCCGTTTCTTTGGTGTTTGCTATTCGGTGCTCTAATATCACCGACCGACCCCATTGCCGTGATGGGCATCCTTTCATCGGCTGGCGCGCCAAAAAGCATAGAAACGGTCATCGCGGGCGAGTCTTTATTTAATGATGGTATCGGCGTCGTCATCTTTGTATTGCTGCTAGGTATTTTATCCAGTGGTGATATCCCAACCGCCAATTATGTGGCGCATACTCTAGCGGTTGAAGCTGGTGGCGGCATTATTTTTGGGTTGGTACTTGGGGCGATTTTGTATTACATGCTGAAAAGTATCGATAGCTATCAAGAAGAAGTGTTGTTAACGCTTGCTGGTGTGATAGGTGGTTATGCACTCGCCAGCCATTGGCATTTATCAGGACCACTCGCCATGGTGATGATGGGATTAATGGTTGGTAATCGCGGACGAGCATTGGCGATGAGCGATAAAACGCGGCATTATATTGATTTATTTTGGGAATTAATCGATGAAATTCTCAATGCTATTTTATTCGTACTCATCGGTTTAGAAGTAGTGATGATTGAGTATTCGGGTAATTTATTTATCGCCGCTGGCTTGACGATTGTCATTGCCCTAGTTGCGCGTTTTATCGTTGTAGGTATGACGACCAAAACCTTTCATCGTCAGCTCGATTTACCGACTGGTGCATGGAAAGTGCTGACATGGGGCGGATTACGTGGTGGTATTTCGGTTGCCTTAGTGTTGCAGCTGCCGCTGGGAACCGAACGCGACATCTTATTGGCGCTCACTTATGCAGTGGTGATATTCTCTATCTTAGTGCAAGGTTTGAGTATTGGCAAAGTCGCCAAAAGCATTCGCACTGATAAAAGTACAGCAAAGCCATAATTTGTAACCAGTTTTAAGCCAATCGTTTTAGCAAAAGAAAGCCAGCATAAGATAGTATCTTACGCTGGCTTTTTCATACACATTCAGTTTTTTTGATAGCCGCTATATACGCACTTTTTATATTAAACCTTTACGCTTCATATTACGATAAACCACGACCACAATAAGAAGGTTCGAGACTAATATCCCAAGCTTAAACCAATCAAATGGACTAACGATTAGATAGTAAAGCTCAATAGGAATAAACACTCCATAACCCAGCACACCAAACCAATACGCCCATGTTTTATCTTGCCATAAGCCATAAGCCTCAAGAAAACGCAGACTGGCGTAAGCAAAGATTAATAACAAGAATAATGGCCAGTTTTTACTTGCCTGCTGGGCAATCCGTACTGCACTGTCAACTTGCGGTGCCAGTAGCTGTCCAAAAGTCTGTTGCCAAGAATCAGTCGCTGTCGTCAGCCAATGGTCAAGATCAGTATGCCATGACCATAAAGCCCCTGCCCCTAATAGTGCACCGACCCCTTTAACCACCTCATAGATTGCCACCGCTTTGATAGATTCACTGGCAGTACTGTGCGACTTGATAGTTTGGTTGTGCAAGTGATGATCGTTATCCTTCGAGGATGGTTGCAGACTATCATCCTGCCTAGGCAAATTAGCCAAAGAAAGTCTCCACAACGCGGCCTTGCAACTGCTGATTAAAGAATGGCGTGTTTTTACCATTGGACAGCATGGATTGTGCGGTCACTTGCCACTCTAACTTAGGATCCACCAGTACTGCGCCGCCGATTTTTTCATATTGCTCACTAATACCAGCGATTTTCGCCGGATTGAGACAGATTTTATCGACAAGTTGCTCTAAGGTTAACACCTCATCATTGACTAGCTGACAAGCCAGCGCCATAAAGGTATCAAAATTTGAGATGCCTGGTGTACTCTCAGCAAATGGGGCTTTTTTGGCGGTACTGTTCAAGGGTTCATGATGGCTACATATCGCGTCAATGGTGCCATCTTTCAAACCACGGCGGATGGCTTGCTGATCGGTATTACTACGCAGGGGTGGTAATACATAGGCTTGGGCGTTAAAACCCTCTAAATTGTCATCGGTCAAATACAACTGATGCATCGCCACATCACAAGTCACGGGCAGACCTTTATCTTTTGCCCAGCGCATCAATTCGATCGAAGATTTACAGGATAATTGACTAAAGTGAGCAGCGATGCCTGTTTCTTCAACCATTAGCAACTGCGTTGACAAGGCAACCGTTTCAGCGATCCAAGGAATCCCTTGCAAGCCATGATATGACGCGATATAACCTTCATGCGCCACGCCATCACCAGATAGACTCGGTTCATCAGGATAAAAGAACACTTTCATATTAAAAGTCGCGGCGTATTCCAGTGTACGCAGTAATACTAAATCATTGCGAAAAGGGCGGCGCGCATTAGAAACGGCTATACAACCGCCTTTTTTAAGCCCAGCGATATTTGATGGACGCTCGCCTTCTAAACCAGCAGTCAATGCACCCAAAATATGCAAATATATGCCGCCATCACCAAGCGCGCGCTCACGTAAGCCTTTTAATAATGAACCGTTCTCTAAGATAGGATTGGTATCAGGAGGAATGACCACATGCAAGAAACCATTGCCACGAGCAGCGCGTCCTTCTGATTCCAAAGTGCCATGTTGTTGTTGACCTGGTTCACGTAGGCGGGCGCACAAATCAACTAAAGGCGGCAGGAGCCACATTTCACGACCAGCTTCGAGTGAAGCCAACTTATCTGTCGCAGCACTTGATAGTGAGTCTTTAAATGATTGAGGAAGATGGTTAATTATCGTTGCATCCGTATTTAACATAGTTGTCATGAGCGTTATTACCGTATCAATAAAATGGGATAAATAAATATAAAACAGCGAGGCAGAGGATTATTTACTCGCGGCTTGGTGAGCGCGCTGACCTTCCATAGCTAATGACAGTACTGCCATACGAATAGCGATGCCGTTATTCACCTGTTTTAAAATCACTGACTGGTCGCCATCGGCAACGCTTGATGCAATCTCAACACCGCGGTTCATCGGCCCTGGATGCATGACCAACGCATCGGGCTTGGCCAATGCCATGCGCTCTGGTGTAATACCGTAGTGTTTATAATATTCACTCGATGATGCCAATAGTGGCGAGCCGATACGTTCGTTTTGAATTCTTAATCCCATAATGACATCACAGTCCGTGACACAGTCATTCATATCTTCATAGACTTGTACCCCAAAACGCTCAATACCTTTCGGTAATAAGGTACGCGGCGCACAGACGCGAATGTCTTTGACACCTAAGGTCTGTAGTGCACTGATATCTGAGCGCGCCACTCGCGAATGCTTGATATCGCCAACGATAGCCACTGACAACTCCTCAAATGGGCGCGGCGCTTCACGATGAATAGTGAGCATGTCGAGCATCCCTTGCGTTGGATGCGCATGCCAGCCATCACCGCCATTAATAATGGCAATATCAGGTGTCACCTCTGTTGCCATAAAATGGGCAGCACCTGATGCTGAATGCCGTACCACAAAAATATCTGCCGTCATGGCTTGTAGATTCCACAGCGTATCGCGCAAGCTTTCACCTTTTTTGGTACTAGAGCGCTCGATATCGATATTAAGCACATTGGCACCGAGACGCTTTTCGGCTACTTCAAAGGTCGTGCGGGTACGCGTTGACGGTTCAAAAAACAAATTCATCACCGTATAGCCCTCAAGCTCAGGACGGTTGATGAGCTGTCCGTTATCATCAAAAAACGTCTCTGCTTTGGCAATAATCGCCTGTAACTGCGCTTTATTAAGACCTTCCACCCCCAAAAAATGGCGAATACTGCCATCGCTATTAAGCTGCGGACGACTTAACGACGCATCAAGTTTCTCATGAATGGTATCAGGGTCGAATTTGGCATAATCCGTTGGCGAGACTGTCTGAGTTGAGCGGCTATCAGTAGAATTTGGCATAATGGCAGGTCTTTATTGTTGGTTTATATGATTTAATAATCATTATTTATGCGTTTTTTGGCGATTTATAGTCGACGATAAGCACAGAGACAAGGACATTTTGGCACTTATTTGCTACAATTTACCCCAGTGGCAGTGAGAGACATAGCGCCGTAAAAAACAGCCATTGTTATCCTCTTGGGCAGTAGCCATAGACCTGTCAAAACCATCATCAAAAATCCGCTTAGCCAAACGATAAATAAATAATAATAGTGATAGTGTAGCTGATTTTGTGGTCAGGACAAAGATGCCGTGCGAGGTATTTAAAAATTTGCCAGATTTAGGTCTGTAACGTGCGACCCAACCGATTTTCCAA
Source organism: Psychrobacter sp. TWP2-1-2 (assembly GCF_049896785.1). Taxonomy (NCBI): domain Bacteria; kingdom Pseudomonadati; phylum Pseudomonadota; class Gammaproteobacteria; order Moraxellales; family Moraxellaceae; genus Psychrobacter; species Psychrobacter sp. TWP2-1-2. The sequence goes on from NZ_JAFCVA010000015.1 coordinate 29,999, forward strand.
CCCCTTATTTAATCCTTAGTTTCAGTAGCCTTTATTTTAACAGCATTTATTAGGAAGCCTTATGACAACCCTTACAGACTATCTCAATGATTATTCACCCAATCCTGCACTGAGTGACGTTATTACGACTGTCACTGACGTGGGTAAAACCATCTCACAATTATTGAGAAAAGGGGCGCTAGCCGACATTCTAGGCGAAGCTGGCAACCAAAACGTCCAAGGTGAAGAGCAAAAGAAACTGGACGTACTGGCCAATGACTTATTATTAGATGCTTTGGCGAAAAATACCCATTGTGCAGGCGTTGCTTCAGAAGAGCTTGACGATGCTACCCCTGCTAATGCAGATGGCAGTTTGTTGGTATTGTTCGATCCGCTTGATGGTTCATCAAACATCGATATTAATATGGCCGTTGGCACTATCTTTTCTATTTTACCGTACCAGCGCCAAGGTCAAATCAGTGAAAATAGCGACTTCTTGCAAGCTGGTAATCAACAGCTAGCAGCCGGTTATTTGCTTTATGGCACCTCTACCGTACTAGCGCTAACTATCGCCGATCATGTCGTGATGTTTAGCCTAGATCCTGACACTAACGATTATGTATTAATACAAGAAGACGTGCAAATCGATGCCGATACCAGCGAATATGCCATCAATGCTTCAAACTACCGCTACTGGCGCGCACCCATGCAGCAGTATATCGATGAGTTAATTGCCGGCGAAACGGGTGTTCGTGGTCGCGATTTTAATACGCGCTGGGTGGCTGCCATGGTCGGTGATGTGCATCGTATTTTATGTCGCGGTGGTCTCTTCACTTATCCGTTCGATACCAAATATGCCAATAAAGCGGGCAAATTACGCTTGATGTATGAAGCCAATCCAATGAGCTTATTAATTGAGCGTGCGGGTGGCGCTGCTACTGATGCAGTCAATCGCATTTTAGACATAGAACCGAATGACATTCACCAACGCGTCCCAGTGGTACTTGGCAGCAAAAATGAAGTCGATTATGTTAAAAATCTGCATGTAAATTACGCTGATAAATAAGCACTTTAACGTTACTTTGATAATAATCAGTATAAAGCCAGAGCATTTGTAATACTTTATACTGATTGTTTAATTTTTTTATATTTTTTTCTAAGCGATCCACTATGGTAGCAAATCCCACCGAGCTTATTACCTCAGATAAAAATACGACCGTTAAACTTGTCAAATCCTTGTTAACGCAAGCGCGGCAGCGGAAGAAGCAAGGGCAAACGGTGATTGAGGGCGTCCATCTCATCGATGCGGCGCTGCGTAGTGACTACCCGTTTGTCCAAATCCTACTCGCAGAGTCTGCGCACAACCATCCTGAGGTTCAGCAAATTTTGAAGCGCTTGCCTACTTATACGCCTATTTTAACGTTATCAAATTCGCTGTATGAGAGCATTCGTAGCTTAGGTACCGGTATCGATATCATGGCCATCATTATAGTACCAACGCCTCGTTTATCGATGATTGATAATGACTGCTTGATTTTAAATGATGTGCAAGACAGCGGCAATGTGGGCACCCTATTACGCACTGCAGCAGCGGTTGGCATCAAGAACATACTCTGTACCAGTGCTACGGCACAAGCGTGGTCCCCTAAGACATTACGAGCAGGCATGGGCGCTCAGTTTGCTCTGACTATTTATGAAGGTCTAAGTGTGCAAGATATTTTAGACCATGTACAAACACCGCTATTTGCCACCAGCTCCCATACTGATACAGTCATTTATCAACATGACTTGAAAGAACCAATCGCTTGGATTATGGGACATGAAGGTCAAGGCGTTTGTGATGAGCTGATGCAGTGCGCCACCCCTATCGCTCTACCACAGCCTAATGGTCAAGAAAGTCTGAATGTCGCCATTGCAGGCTCACTCTGCTTGTATGAAACACTACGTCAAAGGAATTATAACTAATGTTGTTTGACTGAATCAAAAACATACCTCTCAAATATGAAAAACCCGCTATAAATAATAGCGGGTTTTTATACTTAACTAATTACTAAATAACGATTAAACCTTGCTAGTAAGCTCAGGCAATGCTGTAAATAAATCTGCTTCTAAGAAGTAATCAGCAACGCTAGCGATAGGTGCTTCTGGGTCATTGTTGATAGCAACAATAACTTTAGAATCTTTCATACCCGCTAAATGCTGAATCGCGCCTGAAATGCCCGCTGCGATATATAAGTCTGGTGCAACGATTTTACCCGTTTGACCGACCTGCATATCGTTTGGTACGTAACCTGCGTCAACAGCGGCACGTGATGCGCCAACAGCAGCGCCAAGTTTATCAGCCAATGGCTCGATATATTTGGTGAAGTTTTCGCCATTTGCTAAGGCACGACCACCAGAAACCACAATGCCTGCTGAGGTCAATTCAGGACGGTCAGATTTCGCCATCTCTTCATTAACGAAGCTTGCTTTGCCAGTTTCTTGCACGTTGTCGATTGTCTCAACAGTAGCTGAACCACCTTCGCTTGCTACTGGGTCAAAAGCCGTGGTACGTACTGTCATGACGACTTTATCTTCTGTGGTCTTAACCGTTGCTGTGGCGTTACCAGCATAGATAGGACGCTCAAACGTTTGCGCATCTACGACGGCTGAGATTTCTGATAGCATGCTTACGTCAAGTAAAGCGGCAACGCGTGGCATAAAGTTTTTACCAGTAGTGGTTGCTGGTGCAAGAATATGACTGTAATCACCAGCGATATCAGCAACCAATAGCGCGACGTTACCCGCCAATTGATGCTCATAGGCAGCGTTGTCTGCTAATAATACTTTAGTCACGCCTTCTGCTTTAGCTGCTTGGTCAGCGACAGCTTGAGCACCACTACCTGCAACCAACACATGGATATCATCACCCATTTGCTGAGCAGCAGCGATGGTATTCAAAGTTGCCTTTTTTAGACTGGCATTGTCATGTTCTGCATATACCAAAATTGCCATGGTTTTAATCCTTTTTTGTTCGTATCATCTATTCATGCGGTTGTTTGTGTACAAAGCTGTTTGAGCAACTATTATTTTATATAAAATAAATCAGTTAAATCTATAGCCTTGTACAGGATATGCCGTAGCGAAGTATCCAATCATTGAAACATTAAATGACTTTTGCTTCGTTTCTTAGCTTATCGACCAACTCATCCACTGAACCCACTTTGATGCCAGCTTTGCGTTCAGCAGGTGGCACAACTTTAATGATCTCTTGCTTAGAGGCCATATCAACACCAAAATCAGCAGGCGTTTTTTCGTCAAGTGGCTTTTTCTTCGCTTTCATGATGTTAGGCAACTTAGCATAACGAGGCTCATTCAAACGTAAATCAGTGGTAATAACCGCTGGTAGCTCAAGTGCTAGCGTCTGTAAACCACCGTCGATTTCACGAGTCACGTTTACTTTATCGCCTTCAACCTTCACTTCTGATGCAAACGTACCCTGACCAATACCCATCAATGCCGCTAGCATCTGACCAGTCTGATTATTATCATCATCAATGGCTTGCTTACCTAATAAGATAATATCAGTGCCTTCACTCTCGGCGATATTTTTGAGGATCTTAGCAATTTGTAATGGATACGGCTTGTCTTCAGTCAACACTAAAACACCACGATCAGCGCCCAATGCTAAAGCTGCACGAATTTGCTCTTGTGATTCTTTTGGACCGATTGAAGCAACAATGATTTCATCAATCACACCCGCTTCTTTTAGACGAACCGCTTCTTCTACTGCAATCTCATCAAAAGGATTGATTGACATCTTAGTGTTTGATAAATCAACGCCAGAGTTGTCAGCTTTTACACGAACTTTTACGTTGTAATCAATGACACGCTTGACCGCTACTAATGCTTTCATACGTTCCTCGTTTATTAATGTTATGAATTAAAAATTGTCAGTTAAGAACCAAAGGTTCATTTTTTTAAACTGTCGTTCAAAATACTACTTAGTGTTATTACTGCGTCAACAGATAGTAGTTAATTAAGCAAGAAGAAACAATACCGAAAATGGTATTAGTGTCACACTACTCATTGATAAAATCTGCTAAAGCTAAGCCAACCATTATTATCAGACCCCTGTATCTTGCGTGACCACAGGCATAAGGTCAAGACAACGCCGTGAATAATGCGTCATAAATTTGTCACCATTCTATAATAAATAGTTTATAAGTGCACAATTTTACGGTCTTCTTTAACCTACATTCTCAATATTTCACCTGTTTTCAGCACTGTCAACACAATAGTTACTCAATGGACTGTTATGATCTATCTCGTTGTCATCAATCGAGAACAACAATCAAAAACTCAAAATCTACGATTTGCTATTTTTACTGGAACCAATCAGCAACTCACTGTCGCGTATATCATCGAATAATGACCAGTCAGGCGTCACTGCATTGTTTTTGATGACACTCATATCCCCTGTAGTTTCCATAATGACAGCAAATACTTCCGTTTTAGACTTGATCCCATTCTTGCGCAAAACCTGTTGAACATCACTGGTACTGAGATTGGCCTCTTTTAAATTTCCACTAAAATACTCGCCATGCGCCATTAATATAATGGCTCGATTGTCTATCAGAGATTTTAACGGTTTGAATTTACGCCTGATAAATGAGATAACCCCTTGAATAACAAATAATACCGCGACAGCAAACAGCCCTTGCATTAATGACGGTGTGTCTGATAGCACCGTTGAAGCGAGTATACTGCCAATACCGACAGTCATCGCAAAATCATGGCTTGAGAGCTTGGAGAAACTTCTCAACCCCATCAATCTTGTAAACAACATTAACCCTAAATAAAAACTGATTGCAGATAGAGAAATACCTAGCACTTGCTGCCAATCGATTGAAAACCATGCCTCCCACTTCATAAAACAACCTTATTTTGTTAGATCTTTTTTGAGTCAGTGCTGATGACTGACAGCTAATATCAGTATGCTTTTGATGATTTTACGTTTATAGCGAGAAAAATGGCATAAAAAAAGCAACCTGATAAGAGGTTGCTTTTTTTTAGAGTTGAAACAGTATTTTTATTGTTTTAACAAACAAAGGCATCAATGCATATTGATAATCTTACTGTCATCAAGCTTACTGACTAATCAGCTTACCAGATGTCAAGTGAGATTAGATAGCTTCGATTTGCTCGGCTTGTGGGCCTTTTTTGCCATCACCTAAGATGAAAGACACTTTTTGGCCTTCGGCTAGAGTTTTGAAACCACCACCTTGGATAGCGCTGTAGTGAGCGAATACGTCTTGTCCGCCATTGTCTTGAGCGATAAAACCAAAACCTTTAGCTTCATTAAACCACTTTACAGTGCCTTCAACTTTATCTGACATAAATTTTCCTAACTCTTTAACTGTTGGCGAGACGTGTGTCGTCACCGATTAATTGATATATACCCAAACTATTTTCTGCTAAATGCAACAGTCAATACGATCAAAATATCGTTAGATAGCTTGAAATTACGACCTAAAATCTTTTGAGTACAGCCTGATTATAGCAGCTTTTTATAATCGCAACAGGTTAAATTGATGATTTTTGTAAATAACGATAATCCGTTTTGAAAAGTCACGAAAGCCAATTAAATACTATCTAATACATTGATAAGAAAGATATTTTATATCATTTACTATCTATCATTCTAACGTAAAGGTGTCATTTAAGTTGGTGACAGCATTATCTCAAATAATAAATAGGTGATAAGTCAGCATATGCTTCATTGAGATATCGGTAGCCACGGTGAACTTAATACTAACAAACAAAGCGCAAAAAATATCAGCGAAAATGACTGACTATAGGCGATGTATTTAGCAGGTATCACCAAGTCTTTAGGAGAATCAGGAATACCTTTACGTTTTAGTAAACGCGTCCCGTATATCCATCCAAAGGTAGTATAGATGCCATAAGCAGCAGGTACTGTAATGGCTAGTGGCGTCAAATCAATCACATATAATATGACAACGGAAATAAAGAACCACAAAGTATCCAAGAGTGAGCTGATTTGAAAAAACTTAGACTTCGGCAATTTGCCATCGGTTTTTTTGAGCATCTCCCCTTCTATCCATATTAAAACAGCTACCACAGCGCTAAGAGTAATATATACGAATTGCGGCGTTAGCCAGTCTGGATAAGATATTTGCACAACACACAACCTATAATCTATAAAAAAGTAAGAACGCGCAACTCAATCGTCTTGATAATTAACCAGCAATTGGTTGCACTAAGAATATTCAAAAAATTCAATGAAGGCTAGATATATGAGGCATCGATTGGTCGTTTTCAACCAACACCAAAGCGATTGTGGTTAAAATTTCACTAAAGTAGTGCAAACTAAAAGCCCACACTATTAATTAATAGCATGGGCTCTTAGTTTTATATCAGCGATTAATCTCTTAATAGCCTAATACTGAATTAGTTTTTTTCTTTATCGATGATTTTGTTACCACCGATCCAAGGCATCATGCCACGTAGCTTAGCGCCAGTGATTTCGATTTGATGCTCTGCATTGTTACGACGACGAGCAGTCATTGATGGATAGTTGGTTGCGCCTTCAGAGATAAACATCTTCGCGTACTCACCAGACTGAATGCGTTTTAGGGCATTACGCATGGCTTCACGTGATTGCTCATTGATGACTTCAGGACCAGTTACGTATTCGCCATATTCAGCGTTGTTACTGATTGAATAGTTCATGTCAGCGATACCGCCTTCATACATGAGGTCTACGATAAGCTTAAGCTCATGTAAGCACTCAAAGTAAGCCATTTCTGGGGCATAGCCAGCTTCAGTTAGGGTTTCAAAGCCCATTTTCACCAGCTCTACTGCACCGCCGCAAAGTACCGCTTGCTCACCAAATAGGTCGGTTTCAGTTTCGTCTTTGAACGTTGTTTCGATGATACCTGAACGACCACCACCAACGCCAGCAGCATATGACAATGCCAATTGTTTGGCTTGACCTGAGGCATCTTGATAGATAGCGATAAGATCAGGGATACCGCCGCCTTTTGCAAACTCTGAACGTACCGTATGACCTGGTGCTTTTGGTGCAACCATAATGACATCAAGATCACCACGTGGTACGACTTGGTTATAATGAATCGCAAAACCATGAGCAAAGGCTAGGGTCGCGCCCTCTTTGATGTTAGGCTCAATCACGTCGTTATAAAGCTCTTTTTGGAACTCATCAGGCGTCAAAATCATGATGACATCAGCGGCTTTTACCGCTTCTTCTACTTCAGCTACTTTCAGACCTGCGTTTTCCGCTTTTTTCCATGAGCCAGAGTTAGCACGTAGACCAACGGTCACATCAACGTCTGAATCTTGTAGGTTAAGCGCATGTGCATGGCCTTGTGAACCATAACCAATGATGGCAACTTTTTTACCTTGGATGATTGATAGATCACAATCTTTATCATAATAAACGTTCATAAACAGAGTCCTTTTCCTAAATCATGGCTTGCCATGGATAAATAAACACTTAAATTATAATCACCTTATCGAAGTGATGGGTGAGATAAGCGCTATGTTAATGTTTGAATAAATAATTTGACCTAAATAGGTACAGTAAGCGCCCATTATAAACTGAGCGTTTTTTCGCCGCGTGCAATACCAATCACACCCGAACGCACCACTTCCATAATACGTTCACGACCAATCACATCAATAAAGCCGTCAAGTTTGGCTTTGTCACCGACGATTTGAATGGTATATAGATTGGCGTTCACATCAACGATTTGTGCACGGAAAATATCGGCACTGCGTTTAATCTCTTCACGTACGCCGCCCGTTGCCCGTACTTTTATGAGCATCAACTCACGTTCGACGTGTACGGTATCTGATAGATTAAGCACTTTAACCACTTCAATCAATTTATGCAATTGCTTGGTGATTTGTTCTATTTTTTCAGGTGACGTAATAGTGGTCAATGTTAAGCGAGAAATACTCGAGTCGTCTGTTGGCGCAACGTTCAAAGTTTCAATGTTGTAGCCACGTTGAGAGAACAAACCGACCACTCGCGACAACGAACCCGCTTCGTTTTCCATCAATACCGAAATCAGATGTTGTTGTTGCATTAGGTACGCTCCCCTTTTGTTAACCACATATCACGCATTGCTTGCCCAGCGATTTGCATCGGATATACATGCTCGTTACGATCGACATAAACGTCAATAAATACCAATCTATCTGTTGTTGCCATGGCTTCCGCCAACTGGGCTTCCATGGTCGCAGGATCAGTAATCTTGATGCCGACGTGACCATAGCTTTCAGCGAGTTTGACAAAGTCTGGTAGTGAATTCATATAAGAATGGGCATGACGACCTTCATACAGCATATCTTGCCACTGCTTCACCATGCCTAATTGGGCGTTATTTAGATTTAAGATTTTAACTGGCAAATTATATTGTAAGCAGGTTGAGAGCTCTTGAATATTCATCTGAATAGAGCCTTCACCCGTGATACAAACCACATCACGCTCAGGGTTAGCAAGTTTGGCTGCCATCGCATACGGCAAGCCAACACCCATCGTCCCTAAACCACCTGAGTTTAGCCATTGGCGCGGCTCATTATAGGTATAATAAAGCGCTGCAAACATCTGATGCTGACCGACATCACTCGTGATAATAGCGTTACTATTCGTCACTTTATCTAAGGCTTGTACGACCGCTTGAGGCTTAATGCCGTTATCAGTGCTGTTGTCATAACGCAGGCCATGACGCTTACGCCACTCATTAATCTGTGACCACCAATCCAACAATGCTGGTTGGTCTAGCTCTTTATCATCACCAACAATTTCTATGATATCGGTCAGGACAGATTTGACATCGCCCACGATCGGAATATGCGCATTAATCGTTTTTGAAATAGAGGTAGGATCAATATCAATATGAATAATCGTCGCATTCGGACAGAATTTTTTGACATTATTAGTGACACGGTCATCAAAACGTGCACCAACTGCCAAGATGACGTCGGCATGATGCATGGTCATATTGGCTTCGTACGTGCCATGCATACCGAGCATACCCAAGAACTGACTATCAGAACCAGGGAACGCACCCAAGCCCATTAAGGTATTGGTTACTGGTAAATTTAAACGGTGCGCAAGATTAGTAAGCTCTTTATGAGCATTGCCTAAAACAACACCGCCACCAGAGTAAATAATCGGACGCTTTGCAGCAAGCAGTGTTTCAACCGCTTTTTTAATCTGACCACTATGGCCTTTTAATGACGGCTGATACGAACGTATAAACACTTCTTCTGGATAAGCGTAAGCAAACTTTTCACTTGGCGCGGTCATATCTTTTGGTACATCAATCACTACAGGACCTGGGCGTCCAGACTGAGCAATATAAAAGGCTTTTTTGACAATCATTGGAATTTCGCTAGCGTGGCGCACTTGAAAGCTATGCTTCACGATAGGACGTGATACACCGACCATATCTGTTTCTTGGAAGGCATCTTCCCCAATTAGGCTGCTAGGTACCTGACCTGCGATGACCACCATCGGCACAGAATCCATAAACGCTGTTGCGATAGCCGTTACGGTATTAGTAGCACCCGGACCTGACGTCGCTAATACTACACCTGTCTGCCCTGTGACTCGCGAATAAGCATCTGCCATGTGACCGGCTGCTTGCTCATGACGTACTAAAATATGCTCGATATTCTCTTGTTGAAACAAAGCATCATAGATATGAAGAACCGCACCACCTGGATAGCCAAAAATATATTTGACGCCCTCATCAGTCAGTGATTGCACCAACATCTCAGCACCAGATAGCATTATAGGTTGCTCACTACCCTCAGCGAGGCGTTGTTGCTTTTCTTCAAAATTTTTGGCGGCATTCCCCGTTTGGGTATGTCCCGTCATATTCGGACTTTGCGTGGTTTGCGTCACTGTCATCACCTTTTTTTTGTCAAGAATTGGCGTTCATTTATAAGAGAGAACCACGCTATTTACACAAGATGGTTCATCTTATAGAAATGGCTGCAAATCCTTATCCATATCAAGAATGTGTGCCCACTATCTCTAAGTAACGCTGTTTTATAAGACAGCAGGCTACTCAAACACAGCAATATATGTAGGGTCAGTTTTATGGCAGGAGTCTATCGATGTACAGTGACAAGATGCGCGTGCATCTATAAAAGAAGCTTATTATTGATAAATAGCAGATAGCATTTACAACAGATTGATTTATACAGAGGCAGTGATATTCACAATTTAAATCACTTTCACAGCCAATACTAATTTGTAAAATGGTTAGATTTTACGACAGGCTTATTAAAAAGATTGAATTGCTGAATATTTTTCCATGTTTAATACAACCGCTAGAGTCACGCTTAGCGCATTTCAAATAATAAGTTTATCTTAGTCATTGTAGACAGATAAGTCCGGAGACAATACATAAAGTCATCGATAACAATCGTTATAATTACTATCTTTGCAATATCATTGTCACAAAGAAACGAAAACTGCGTAAGCCACTGATAAGTAACCTATCGTCCTCATTTTCAAGTGCCACGGCAATATCATAAAAGCCGCTCACTGACCAATCAACTGCTATTATATTCGATGGTTTGTGAGCTATTGTCAAGAAAAACTTCTAAAGCCCATCCCTAACTATTAGTTATTAAATAATATACATTCATAAGGATTATTTGTTAGAATCGAAAGCTGGTACATTTTTAGTACCATTCCAACACTTAAATGTTATATTGACACATATATACACATCTGTTTTTTACCCCTTGAGAGGATTGCTACTATGGCATATGCGTTTAAAATCAATACTGCTACCAAACTGCTTATGAGTACTGCGTATGTGCTAATGCTGTCGATGAATGCCAGTCATGCTATTCAAGTTTATAAATCTGTTGGTGCACATGGTGAAGTCAAATACAGCCAACATGCGCCGCAAAATGGTAAAAACATTGAGCTGATTGAATTTCGTAGTGATGGCAGACAAAGCAATGCAGGGCAATTGGCTGGCAAAACAGATGCCAATCAAAGTACTAGTACTCAAAGCGTAGAAGAGCAAAGAGTTGCAGCGCTTGAAGCACGGATTAAAGAACAAGAAGCACAAGCCAATGCACAGCGTTGCCAGTCACTCCGCAATAATTTAACCAACTTGAATGTCGGCGGACGTATTTATGAGATGGATGCAAATGGCAAGCGTCAATATTTAGACGGTCGTGAAATTGAGCTCAAACGTGAACGTGTACAGCAGGCAATTGATCAGTATTGTGGCAACTCAACTACTTAGGCTTAATGCTAATTATAGACGTTAATCAATAGCTGCATCACATGACGAATGGCTGCTGGCATATCCTGAGCTTGTAGCCCTCGCTGTCCAACTAATAACGTATTATTACTTTGATTGACCAGCGTATCCCCTGCTAATCCATGTATAACAACCGCTTGATGCAAGCTTTGCATTTTTGATGATAAATCTTGTTGTGCTAGCAGACCAGCAATGACACCGGATAACACATCACCCATGCCAGCCGTCGCCATACCCGCATTACCGGCAGCACAAACATAAACGTGGTGCTCATCTAAGCCCTGCTCTAATATCAAAGAACCTGCGCCTTTTAGCACCCATTCACCACCATAAGTTGTAGCGCACTGTTTTATCGCTTGTAGTCTATCGCTTTCCACCTCACTGATTCTCTTATTCAGTAATCTAGCAGTTTCGCCACTGTGCGGTGTCAAACAAACTTGATGATTAACGCTATATTCTCGCAGCTGACTGACCAATTCATGATGCTCTAATTGCAATGATGCCAAATGATAAAGTCCATCAGCATCTATCACTATTGCCTTTTTAACTGTCATCGCAGTTTGTAGATACTTTATAAATAACACTTTTGCTTTTTCATCACGACCAAGCCCCATACCAATCGCAATCACAGTGGCTGACTTGATTAACTCCTGCACTCCATCCACATCATGCAAATTAATCGTCATTGCATCTGGTAACGAAGTTAATAGGGCGCTATGAAAAGCCTCATGGCAAGCAACTGTAATTTTACCCGCTCCTGCCGCCATCGAGCTCGAAGCAGACAGTATCGCAGCGCCGCCCATACCTTGTGAGCCATCGATACGATTACCGCCAATAACAAGTATATGACCATAGCTACCTTTGTAGCTATTTTGACGGCGAGGACTTAGACCATATGCAGTAGTAATCAGTGTTGCTACTGGCATGAACCTTTTATCATTTATTGGATAAGGTATCAGCGGTATATCAATTACCTTTCCGCTACAATCCATACCATCTTTGGTATGCAAACCGAATTTCCGTGCAATTAAACATAGCGTTATATCAGCTTGTATAGCCACATGTTCAAACACCTCGCCAGTCGAAGCCACCAAACCACTTGGAATATCAACCGCAATGGCCAAGGTACTATTTCGTTCAGATAACTTATTAAAAGTGCTAATGGCTGTTTTATAAATACCTGTAGGTGTACGATCCAGACCAATACCAAACAACGCATCAATATAGACATCGGCTTGCAGATTACCATCTATTCCTTCTTCTAGATCACAAGCACTATTTTCAAAGCGTTGATAAGGGCAATTGGCCAATAGCGCCTGTTTTAGGGCTTTTTGTGCGTCGGAAAATGCTGTTGTGTCATTGGTATCAAAATCATCACTCTCAAAACCCACTGTTACCACTTGTACCTGCCAACCCATTTGCTGTAAATAATGAGCAATGAGCCAACCGTCGCCACCATTATTACCCTTTCCAACCCAAATGCTCACTCGATGCTGGCGCATATGACGACGAGGCACATAAGTAGTGGCTGATGGATATATGTTTAATTGTTTTTGTTCATATAATTGCTCTATGTGTTGCGCCATTTGCCAGGCTGCTTGTTTCATCAACCCAAAACTATCATGACCCTCTACAAACCATGCTTGCTCCATCGCATAGAGTTGTTCACTGCTATATAACGGGATAGGTTTTGTACTTTTTATAGGTAATAAATTGGTCTGATTTTTCATAGCTAATCCTTGAGTATTTTTTGCTGATTTTTATTTTATTGAGATATGATTACTATCATTTAGCACCAGCTTAGCAAACGCTTACATCAACGTATGTATCAATATGAATGTGAAATTATTTGCTTTTATACTTGCGCTCTTAGCTCACTGGCTTATCATAGCGGTATTCACTCTATCACCTACTGTCACACATGAATAACCTTCCTAAAGTAAACTTGCCTATCTCTTCAACCCAGCAGAAATCAGCTAAGAAAATCTCTGCTGAACCTAAGCCTGCGTCCGAAAAAAAGATTAAGGTGAATAATAGCCCAACATTTACCACCACAGCAGATGTCAAACAATGGATTAAAGACCAAGCACAGGCTTTAGGGTTTGCCGACTGTGGGTTTTTATCAGTGCATCATCCTTTATTTGCTAAGCAGATTGTACAATTGCAACAATGGCTCGATAAAGGCTATGAGGGACAACTGCAGTTTATGCATAACAATCATGAACTGCGGGCAAATCCTGACCAACTGGTAGAAGGGGCAAAAACCATCATCAGTGTCCGTATGGATTACCTGACTCAAGCACCAACCCCACGTAAGATCACTGACAATGACTACCCCAATCAAGGCATCATCGCTCGTTATGCCAGAGGACGCGACTATCATAAAACGATGCGCAGTCGTTTGAAACAATTGGCACTAAAGATAGAAGCCATGCTTCCTGAGTGGCAACACCTCAATATAGGTTCAGAGCAAGATTTTATTTTTAGGCCTTTTAGCGACTCTGCTCCTATTTTCGAGCGACCCATTGCCGATGCTGCTGGTCTTGGCTGGACAGGAAAGCACACCTTATTAATCAACAAGCAAGCGGGTTCATTTTTTGTATTGGGTGAGCTATTTATTAGCCTCGAGTTACCTGATGACAAACCCGTCAAAGAGCATTGCGGCAGTTGTAGCGCTTGTATCGACATCTGTCCCACTCAAGCGATTGTCGCGCCCTATGAGCTCAATGCTGCAGCTTGTATCTCCTACCTCACTATCGAGCACGACGGTATTATCGATATAAAATACCGCCGCGCGATTGGTAATCGCATCTTCGGTTGTGACGATTGTCAACTTATCTGTCCTTGGAATCGCTACGCCAATCTTACACCTGTAGAGGACTTCGCACCACGGCACAACCTTGATAGCAGCAGTCTGCTTGAGCTGTGGCAGTGGCAAGAAGCTGAATTTATGAAAAAAACTGAAGGCAGCCCGCTCAGACGCACAGGCTATGTGAACTTTTTGCGTAATATCGCGATTGGTCTTGGAAATGCTAATGGTAATGAAGAAACCATTACTCAGTTACAATCAAAGCTGGGCTTACACAACGAAATGCTCGATGTACATATCAATTGGGCCATAGCGGAACAGTACGAGAAGTTAAAAAACCTCTAAATCTTAAGTTTATATTTCTATACGCCAAAAAAATGCCTCTTATTATAGTAAGAGGCATTCTTTATTTTATTCACACATATCGCTGACAGTTCAAAACCATATTATGGCTTATGGCTTAGGAATACGCAGTACTTGACCAGGATAAATCTTATCAGGGCTAGATAGCATCGGCTTATTGGCTTCAAAGATTTTCATGTAATCATCCGCTGAACCATAAACCTCTTTTGCAATCTTAGACAAGCTATCACCAGATTTCACTGTATACATCGTTGACTCAGGCGCATCTTCTTCGATATCAATATTATCGATTACCTTAGCCACGTTTTGTACATTACCAATGGCGATAATCGCTTTTTCGCGGTCTGCTTGCGTTTTAGCTTTACCGCTGATTTCTGCAGTATCTGTTGAGCCGTTATACTTGATTTTCAAATCGCTAATATTAAGATTCTGCTGTTGAATACGACGAAGTAAAATATTGGCAACTGATTGCGCAGAAGGTTCGCTACTCTGTACTGGCGTATTGGCGTCTGCTTTTGTTTCTGACTTGGCATCGTGTTTGGCGTCATCACGATTGAAAATTTTATCACCGATATCTTTTGCAAAACTGAACATACCCATTTACATACTCCTTTAAATATTGTTATTTATTATTCATCATTATTTTTTTAATGGCATATACTTTCATATATAACCACACTTTGTATATAACTACACTTTGTTACTGCTTACCATTATGAGTATAGACAAAGATAGGTGAGGTAGATAGTAATAGTATGTTGAGTAATGTTGATTTGGCGTAGCTTATGTTAACGTATTGATTAGTCACATAACTACCTGTCGCCATGGAAAATTAACAACATAAAAAAACCGCCTATCTCTACAGATAGGCGGCTAAAATAACTCGCTAAGCCACTAGCTAATTATAGCTGCGCTTGTACATAATCAATCGCTTTTTGAACAGTCGTTAATTCTGCTGAATCTTCATCAGGAATGGTAATGCCAAAGTCACTTTCAAATGACATAACCAATTCGACTAGGTCTAACGAATCTGCACCTAAGTCTTCCATAAATGATGCATCATTGTTGATATCTTCAACATTCATACCCAATTGCTCAGCTACTGCAGCTTTAACTCTTAGCTCGGTATCATTACTCATGTAGATTTCTCCTTTTTGATCTATTATTTTGGCAAGTCACCATAGGCCTATCATTAGGCTCTACAGCATTGTATATAAAATCATATCTTCAGATTAGCACAGCTATCTGAGTACTTTGTAACTTGTTTTATAGCTGGTTATACGTTTTGACTGATGTCTAGTAAAGCCCTGCTATAATACAGGGCTTTGACATAAAAGTATCCGTCATTATAACACCCTTTATTATAGTTTACACTCGTGCACAGAGTTTTTTATTATAACTGTGTAACACTTGTTTATCACCTACATATACATACCGCCATTGACAGGAATAACAGCGCCTGTGATATAACTGGCCTCATCGCTGGCTAAGAAATGTACGGCGGCGGCAATGTCTTCTGGCTGTCCAAGGCGACTGATAGGTACAGCGTCTAGCATAGAGTTCAATAGGCGCTCATCAAGCTCGTCCGTCATATCCGTTTCGATCAAACCAGGGGCTACGCAATTAATCGTCACTTGTCGTGAGCCAATTTCACGCGCGAGCGTACGACTGAACCCTTCGACGCCTGCTTTGGTCGCCGCATAGTTCGATTGACCTGCATTACCCATTTGAGCAACGACAGAGGTTATATTGATGATGCGACCACGGCGTGCTTTCATCATACCGCGCACAGCACGTTTACTCATGCGGTATACAGACGTCAAATTGGTATCGATAACATTTTCCCAATCGTCATCTTTCATACGCATCAGCAGACCATCTTGGGTGATACCTGCATTATTGACCAAGACTTGTACTGCGCCGTAGACGCTCTCAATCTCTTCAAACAGCTTATCAATTTGTGCGGTATCGCGTACGTCTAAAACACGTCCAATACCGCCACTATCGTGGAGATAACCATCAATCAGTTCAGCACCTTTTTCCGTAGTGGCTGTACCAATAACAAAGTGTCCTTCTTTGGCGAAACGTTTGGCAACGGCTTTACCAATACCACGGCTAGCACCTGTCACTAGAGTAATCGTACGACTCATGATAACACCTCCATTAATTTATCAAGACGAGCGGGCTTGTCAGTAGGATAGCTCGTAATTGGCTGTGCTTGACGCTTCGCCAAGTTGCTCAATACATTACCACTGCCGCATTCGATTAAAATATTAATTTGTTTGTCAGCCAGCTCTTGCATGGTTTTTGACCATAATACCGGTTGGCTTAATTGCTCTGTTAATGCCTGCTTGATACCGACCGCACTGCTCTCAACACGCGCATGTCGATTTTGGATAACAGGAATCGTCGCTTGATCAAATTTTATTTCTGCCAGAATCTCAGCCAATGCATTACTGGCTGGCTCCATAAGCGCGCAATGTGATGGTACGCTTACCTTTAGCGGGATAGATTTTTTGCCGGTGTTTTGCACTTTATCAATAACAGCATTCACACCAGCAGCATTACCCGATATCACCACTTGTCCTGGACTATTAAAGTTGGCTGCACCAACAATCGCGCCATCAACATGTTCAGTCGCTTGCTCACACAAGTTTTCTACTCGATTGTCCTCAAGCCCTAACACTGCTGCCATGGCAGTATCGACACCTACAACGGCTTCTTGCATCAACTGACCGCGCTTATGTACCAATTTAACCGCATCAGCAAGCGATATGACTTCAGCCGCACAAAGCGCACTGTACTCACCTAGAGAATGACCCGCTAAATAACAAGGCGCTGTGGTTATTTTTTGTTTTAAGATACGCCAAATGGCGATGCTGGCCGTCAGTAATGCTGGCTGAGTATATTGTGTTTGATTGAGTTTTTCTTCATTTTGACAGATTGCCCATAAGTCTTCACCAAGCGCGGCGCTAGCTTCAGTAAAGGTATCGAGAATCTCTGGATAGATTTCAGCAAGCTCATTAGTCATCCCGACTACTTGCGATCCTTGACCAGGAAAAATTACCGCAATACGTGTCGGCGGCTTTTTTACCATATCGGGTACAGAGGCCATAACCAATATTCCTTATTTAATTGGAAATATCCCTAAAAACAATTGGGGTTTATTATATTATTAGAGGCGATATAAAGCCGTTACTTTAGTATTTGTCTAAAAAAACGGATTATCGATAAACTATACACTGACGCACACTATTATCATAGTGGATGCTACTGAAACACGTATAGTAAAAGATACCATGCAAATTAAAATGGTAGAGTATATCGGTTCATTTTCATATTTTCTAAAGGCACATGGTAAAAGGTTGTTCAAATACCTACCATAAAAGCCAATAGCAAAAAGCCAAGTTATCTAGCCACATAATATATGATAGCGAAATAACTTGGCTTTCTTCAGCTCAAAGCATATTACCTAATAATAGCGTTGCAAAAATAATGACAGTCACCAGTACTATCATTATTTTTACAATCAGCTATTGAATAGCCAATAATTTAAGCGTCTTGACTAACTTTAAACAACTGGCGACCACGGTAGAAACCATCTTTAGTCATGTGATGACGACGATGTTTTTCACCAGTGGTAGCATCTACGCTTATCTCAGCGATTTCCATACGATGATGTGAACGGCGCATGTCACGACGAGAACGACTTTTACGACTTTTTTGAACGGCCATGATATAGCTCCTATACTTAAAAGGGGATAAGCTTGAAATTCAGCTTTAATCGACACTGACAGAGGCTATATAATCACAACAACCTAAGTCTTACGCATCATTAGTTAAATAGATTGCCACGTATTAAAGTGTTGATTACGTCTAAAATCTATAGTTAGTCTGCAAGATCAGCATCTATCTGCCAGTAGCAGATTGCTAGAATGCAATAAACGGGACATTATACGCATGTTTAGCGGATTAATAAAGCCCTGCTTCTCACTCTTTGGTAGAAAGCTGATGAAAGGTATCATAAATTTATTAAGTAGTACATTGATATATGACTTGTCTCTTAATAAGATTACAACTTGCCTTTTAGCGAGGCTAAAGCAGCAAAAGGATTTTCGCTTTCTTCCTCTTCTGGAATCTCACCAAATTGCTCTACCGTCATTTCACAGTCGTCATGTTTTGGTGACATTGGCGTCTTCAGCAATATCTCATCTTCTACCAATTTTTTGAATGGCAATAAAAGCTCTGGTGCAGGCTCAGTAATAATTTCATCAAGTAATAAATAGTCTTGTTCATCATTGATTGAACGTGCTTGGCTCTCATCTTCTAGTAGCGCAATATTATAATCATCAGACAAATCGATAGCCACTGGCTGTAGGCAACGTTGACAGGTTAACCAAACTTCACCCGTCAGTGTGAATGCCAAATGTAAAAAATTATTGCGGCGATACAGATTGGCATTAAGCGAGATATTTGCTTGTTCATGTTCGGTGGCTAAGGTAGCAGCAAGACGTTTGAAAGCGCTTGGCTCTACCTCTCCTGTCCATTCATAACCAGTATCTGCCCATTTATCCAAAGAAATAGATTCAGGCATACTAGTAGATAAAGGCACTTTTTTATTATCAGCATAACCTGCTGACGGTTTACTTTCTGGAGTGCTTGACATGCGCGACCTCATTCATCAAAACGGTGTATAATATTGCCTGCCATACTAACGGAAAGCATTGAGCGACGCTAGCGCTAGTATGTTAAATTTATTTGATATGAGCTCTATTTTCATCTCTTTATTTCTCCTATTTATATTCAAAGATAGTTCTTCTTTTTATCTTTTATTTGACCAGTGTTTTACCTATGAATGTGTTTAATGATAAATCTGACTTCTCGAACCTACTTTCTCCACTTGAAGCAAAAATACTATTGCAACGTCTCACTACGTTAACCAGTAATGTGAATGCCTCTTCCACTGACTCGTGGAACCTTAAAAATAATCAGTGCTTAGAGGATGTAAAAAGTGAATGGCAAAGGTTAGAAAGGTTAGCTGCTATCAAAGGCTTAGATGGCACTCCATCATTGGTTAATAAATACGATCAAGCGGCTACTGATTGGCTCATCCAATTATTCAATAATTTATTCGCTCATCAAAACGTTACATTGGTTCGTGGACAAGGAGAACCAGAGTACTTTCCGGCACAAAATAACGACCCCGCAAAAATTGAATTCGCTCATGGATTTTTTGCTAGCGCATTGCATGAGCTGAGCCATTGGTGTGTGGCTGGAGAGGCTCGTAGACGTTTGCCTGACTTTGGCTACTGGTACGCACCAGATGGGCGTACCGCCGCTCAGCAACAAGCATTTGAGCGCGTAGAGATTAAGCCTCAAGCATTAGAGTGTTTATTTACTCTCGCTTGCGAACGATCATTTGAGGTGTCACAAGATAATTTGTTTGCTGACTTTGATACGAGCAATAGTACATTCGCAAATGACGTCTATCGACAAGTGCAACAATACATCGCTAAGCCCAATATATTGCCACCTGATGCTAAGACTTTATTACACGCCTTACTCAGTGTCTGTATAGCTGATTCAAAATAACAGCAACCTATCAGTTTAAAGGTGTGGCATTTTTGCTTTAACGATTGTCTACGCATAGTAACGCCTTGCTACCAAACTTATATTGCCTTTGCGCTATACTAGGAAAGCAGTGATACTTTTTTAGCAAATTTAGGGCGTGTCCCTAATCTGTAAAAGTAAGTATAAAGGCTTTAAAATAAAGAGACTATTTCAAACAGGGCTCTCTAAATTATGGCAAGAACAGTGCTCACCGATAATACATGGGAACAA
>NZ_JAFCVA010000016.1:0-44813 GCF_049896785.1 Psychrobacter sp. TWP2-1-2
AAGGTAGATCAGCGCTTGGTATAAGAGTATGGTTTTGTCGTTCTTGTAAAACGACCCATAACAGAGACGTTAATGGAGCAAAAAACATTCTCGCGGTCGGGCTTGGCCGTCTTTAGTAGAAATCCCCCTCCTTTGAGGGCGGGGAGGAAGTCAAAGTTATGTATACCTATTTCGTCGCTGGATTTGTTTGGCGGCTTTTCATTTTTGTATTTAAGGCTGTAACATGACCGTTACTCATACCTCTAAACCTTTTGAACCTATTATTACCTCTTTACTTGATAATGATTTATATAAATTTACGATGCTGCAAGCCATGCTGCATCAGTTTCCACAGACACATGGTGTTTATCGCTTTCGCTGCCGTAATAACAAAGACACGCTGTATCCATTGGCTAATATTAAAGATGATCTAGAGCAGCAATTAGACAATTTATGTGAATTACGATTTTTAGAGGATGAACTAGAGTACTTACGTGGTTTGCGCTTTATGCGCTCAGACTTCGTTGACTATCTAGAATTGTTTAAGTTGAAACGTCGTTTTATTACCGTCAGTACGGATGATAAAGGTCGCTTATTTATCGATATCGAAGGGCCGATGATTCAAGCGATGTTCTTTGAAGTATTTGTACTCGCCATCGTTAATGAGCTGTATTTTGACGCGCTATCGAATGCCAGTGTGATTGAAGAAGGTCAGCGCAGATTGGATGAAAAAGTCACATTGTTGCATCAATATGCGATAGAGCAGGCAAAATGTGATGCTAATACGCCGCCATTAATCATCGCTGATTTTGGTACTCGTAGACGTTTTAGCAAAGCTTGGCAAGCCCATGTGGTTGAGACCTTGCATAAAGCTGAACCAAAAATAGTGAGCGGTACTTCCAATGTGTATTTAGCGAAAAAGCTCAGAATGACACCGATAGGTACGATGGCACATGAGTTTATGCAGGCATTTCAGGCTTTGGATGTGCGTTTACGTGATTCACAAAAAGCGGCGCTTGAAGCGTGGGTGCATGAGTATCGCGGCGATTTGGGTATTGCGCTGACCGATGTCGTTGGCATGGATGCGTTTTTACGCGATTTTGATTTGTATTTCGCTAAGCTGTTTGATGGTTTACGTCACGATAGCGGCGACCCGTATATCTGGGGTGATAAGGCGATTGCTCATTATAAAAACCTTAAAATAGACCCAAGAACCAAGATTTTAACCTTTAGTGATGGCTTAGATTTGGATAAAGCTTGGGATTTACATCAGTATTTTAAAGGTCAAATAAAGACCAGCTTTGGTATTGGTACCAACCTCACCAATGATATGGGTATCAGCCCGATAAATATCGTCTTAAAGTTGGTTGAATGCAATGGGCAGCCGGTCGCTAAACTGTCAGACAGTCCAGGCAAGACCATGATTAATAACGACACGTATCTTGCCTATTTGCGCCAAGTCTTTGAAGTCGACGAGCCTGAATAGAATTGACTTAACTTAACTGTCGCTATTCTCTGTTTTATCTTCTTCAGCAAAAGCGGCATCTAGTGCTTGCTGTACGGCATTGATACGGGTTTCGCAAACGCGATAAGCAGCAATTGACTCTTCCACTGTGGTCATCAGATTATCAATATCTGGCTCATCTTGTTGCTGTAATTCAGCGGCATTGGTTTTTAGAATATCATAAGCGGCCTTAAAAGTTTTTGGGGCGGTTTTTTTGCGTTTGCGAGTAGGGGTTGTCATAAGGTTTCCTAATTTTAAAATAAAGTCTTTGATTAAGTTGAATCGACGGTAGGTTGTACTTCTTATTTATTAATGTTTACGTCAATAATCTGTGCTTTTGCTTTACCGTCCTTTAAGAGGATGTGCACCGTTTGTTCTGGATGGAGCTGCATACCGCTGGTCAGTATCTGCTTGTCTTTTGCATCAGTAAGCATGGTATAGCCTTGCTTGAGCACCCGAGAAGGGCGATGCAGGAGCACAATATCACGCAGATGTTCGCTACCACGCTGTGCTTGTATTAATTGCTGCTGTGCCGAATGTATAAGCGTTTTTTGGTTATTTTGACTGGCACTAGCAGCCACTGTTAACTGCTGATAGGCCGCTGCTTGAGTCTGCGCGCGCAGATCGCTTATTAGTCTTGCTGCTTGCTTGACCTGTCGCTGAGCGCTTTGCTGAATACTACGCCACGCATAATCACTGTCTTTTTGCAGCGCCGTTAATTGACCAATCGTTTGTGATTGTATTTGGCTCAACTGGCGTGTCGTTTGTTGTTCAGCGGTGTTTAATTGACGCTGAGCAGCTTGTTTGATTTGCGCTTGGTATTGCAGCGTTTGAGTGACGAGCTGGGCTAAATGCGTCATGATAGCGGCAATCACCTTTGATGGGGTATCAAAGCTAGTATGCGCCACTTCATCTAAGATAACTTTATCACGCTCGTGACCAATGCCAACCCAGACAGGGATGGGCTGCTCGGCAACCAATGCTGCCAATTCATAATCATTTAGATAGGCTAAATCACCGACCGCACCGCCGCCACGAATAATGACTAATAAGTCTGGCAGGTGCTCATAAGTATCAAAAAACTGCTGCTGGGCGTTAACGATGGCTTGGCGGATTTCGCTTGGCGCATGATTACCCTGAAAGGTAGCGTTATGATAATGGAAATGACAGGCACCTGTGCGCGCCAAGCGATCAGCGTCGGCTTGAAAATCACCTAATCCAGCGGCTTTTTCAGGGGCAATGACCAGCACATGCTCAATATCAAATGGAACAGGCAGCTGTTGATTCAGGTTTAATAAACCTTCTCCCGTCAAGCGATCGACCATCTCTGCATATTGCCGCGCCAAGTCGCCTAACGTGTAGCTAGGGTCAATATCTTCAATAGTGAGAGAGAAGCCATATTGCGCATGGAAGCCTGCGGATACTTTGAGCAATACCGTCAAATCACGGTCAAGGGGCATGCCAGTTGCGCGCTCAAATTTTGCTAAGACGCGTGCTGCTTTAAAGCGCCAAAGATTGCCGCGGCAGCTAGCAATGACCTTACCGTCATCATCTTTTTCTGCCAGCTCAAAGTAATAATGCCCGCCTTTGCTAGATAGATTGCGAATCTCTGCTTTCACCCATACACGGTGGTTAAAGGTCTGTTTGATAACCATATCAACGGCTGATAAATAGTCACTTAACCGCAGAACGGTATCCTCTAAATTGACTTCTATATTGTTTTCTTGCTCAGCTAACTCGGCTTCCAAGGTCGCTAAATCTTTGGCAGGCGCTAATACCTTAGCTGGTTTCATATTTGACAGGTTAGGTTTGCGCATAATAATAGACCAAAAGTGAGGGAGCTTAAAAACGGGCTGTTTATAGAGTAAGAGTCATAAAAAATCTGAAAGGGTAGTTTACCCCAAAAGCGAGCACACAAAAAGAGAAGCCAACCAGTCAGCGACTAATATATTCTTATCGCTGATTGGTTGGCTAAATACTTTATTAAATAACAAGCCGCCAAATAAGTGCTTTATGAAATAATAATTATTTTATTGGCAACGAAAGTTGATTTTATACTCGTAATCGTCGTCACGTGATAAGTTCGGCGAGCCCGTACCAAGGATCGTACCGAGGACGGCACTGGCTTGCCCAATCATCCGACCGGTATTTTCATCTAAAATACCGTTATAAGTGACTTTGTCATCGACGATAATAACTTGCTTACCTCTGCAAGTCTTTTGTGCGCTGTCTATCGCATTTTGCTGTGCTTTTACTTTGCTATCGGCGATGCCAGTCGTCTCATAAATAGAGTTGGCACGCTGGATAACTGGTGATGAAGGCGTAGTTTGGCAAGCACTTAGGGCGAGTGCTGCCGCCAAAGTAGCAGTCAGTGCAGCGGTTTTATTAATAGTATTCATAAACGATTCCTAATGTCTGTCAGTCATACATAAAGTTGAATATCACAGCAAAGTTGAGGATACGCCATGCACGTATCCGTCCATAGGTGGCTCAACAACTATGATGAATCTACCCTATTCGGCTCTGGGGTGTCTAGTCGGTTATTGTGTGCGGTATTGCAGAGACCGCACATATTCATCATATATTCATAGGCGACGTTTACTTATGATGAGCGAAAATGAAAATAAGCGGTACTATGACACAGCAAATCACTTGAAATATAAACCATATCTAGGATAATTGACCTATTCATTTTTAATCAATAAGTAATTTTATGCCATTAATTCCTGCTCCTGCTGGCGTGCTCGAAGTCGACGCGCTTTGGCAACAAGACAATCCTAACAATCCAAATACTGATACAGTGGCGTTACTGTGTCATCCCAATCCGTTATTCGACGGCACGATGAATAATAAAGTGGTGACGACGATGTATCGCTTTGCTCGTGATAATGGTATGCACGTGGTACGCTTTAACTTTCGCGGTGTCGGGCAGTCGACTGGCGAGCACGATTATGCGGATGGTGAAGTCGTAGATGCAATGACCGTGCTACAATGGATTGCAGAGCAAACCAATGCGCGCAAGTTATGGTTGGGTGGTTTTTCTTTTGGCGGTTATGTGACAGCACGGGTGGCTGAGCAGGTACTTGAAGCCCCTCATATTTGGGGGCTAGGCGATTTTGAGATTACTAAAATCGCCCTTATTGCTCCATCCGTTGAAAAAAATAACAGCAGTGATATAAGCTTGCCAGCCGATAAAACTTTTGAGATTTATGGCAATGCTGATGAAGTGATTGACCCTGATAATATGCAAGCATTTGCGGAGCGATTAGGAATTGCTGTCAGCGTTGTAGAGGGCGCAGGGCACTTTTTTCATGGACGTCTGTCAGAGTTGAAAGGCTTATTAGAAAAGCATACCTTTGGTAGCGACGCTTAGTTGTTACCTAGTAATATTAGGATAGAGAACCGCTATCAAGTCATGAGCTCTGATCGCTTTACTTTGACGAGTTCATGCAGAATCAACCATTACCTTACTATTTATTTTGTCTAATGATGAGTCGTATTATGAGTTTATCTCCATTGCAACGTTACGAGCAAGCCGTCAGTACAGATGAGTTTACTCGAGATGAGCAGCAATTTAAGGCCATGAGCTATCTTGATGAGATACATCATCAGCTCATCAATAGTGCGCCACAGAAGAAAAGCTTTTTTAGCTTTTTAAAGTCCAAGCCGACAGCACCAACGGGGTTGTATATGTGGGGCGGGGTAGGTCGTGGTAAAACATGGATGATGGACATGTTTTATGATTCATTGACCATTGATCGCAAGATGCGTCTGCATTTTCATCATTTCATGCAGCGCGTTCATCAAGAGCTAAACAAGCTGCAAGGTGAGAGTGACCCATTAGAAAAAGTCGCCGACATCATTTATGCAGAAGCGGTTATTATCTGTTTCGATGAGTTCTTTGTTTCTAACGTTTCTGATGCCATGATTTTGGGTGATTTATTTACCATGCTGTTCAATCGTGGTATTACATTGGTCGCCACCTCAAATATTGAGCCATCAGGATTGTATAAAGACGGCTTACATCGTGACCGTTTTATGCCCGCTATCGCTGAAGTGGAGCGTCATACTACGGTGATGAATATCGATTCTGGCATCGACTATCGTTTGCGCGTATTGCAGCAGGCAGAGCTATATGAATCGCCTATGACGAAAGCGAATCATCATTGGTTAGCCAACCGTTTTGCCAGTTTATCCAATAACCAAAAAATCAGTAATGAGCCGATTACGATCAATGGTCGCGAAATTAGAATTAATGCTCGCACTGAGGATATTTTATTCTGTGATTTCCGTCATTTATGTATGGAGCCACGATCAGCATCTGATTTCATCGAAATCGCCAAGCAGTTCAGCACAGTATTGGTCAATGCCGTGCCTGCCTTAGACGATGACTTACGTGATCCGACCCGTCGGTTTATTTATCTGGTTGATGAGTTTTATGATCGCCGTGTTAAGTTGCTGGTTAGAGCGCAGCAGTCGATTTTGGATCTATATCAAGGAGAGAAATTGGCGTTTGAGATTGAACGGACACGCTCGCGCTTGCTTGAGATGCAGTCAGAGGATTATCTGCGCATGGAGCATCGGGTCGATGATGTGGCATAATCAAAGCCTCTTCATAGCCGATGATAATCTACAAGTTGTCGATTAAAACACTCATGGTTTTTCATTCAAATCACTCACACTCAATATTGATATATATTCGTTTGACATAACGTGTTTTTTGACAGTATTGAGAGCAAACCAAAGCATTGGTTTTTTGCATAAAAAGATAATAATAAATAAGGAGCAGTAATGACTACATCCGACGAAAATGATAAAAAACTGTCGACCAAAGATATTAGCACAGACAGTATGCCGATTAGCAGTGAAGAAATGATTGGCTGGATCAATTCAAGGCGCAGTATGGGTAATTTGGATTTGCCCGCACCCACACAGACCCAAATCGAAACAGCGATTGAGTGTGCGGCGACAGCGCCAGATCATAAAAAACTGCGTCCATGGCGTTTTATAGTGACACAGGGGGATGCCCGTCATGAATTGGGCAATGCCTTGGTCGCAGCGGCTCAAGCCAAAGCGGTGCAAGAGGGCGAAACGCTGTCCGAAAAGGACATCGCAAAAACTCAAGCCATGCCACTAAGAGCGCCCGTCATCATCACGGTTGTCACAAAAATACAAGCGCACAAAAAAGTTCCTCCTTTTGAACAAATGCTAAGTGCGGGAGCGGCTGTACAAAACCTGATTTTGGCGCTAAAAGCCCAAGGTTTTAGTACAGTATGGCGTACGGGACTACTATGTAATGAAGCTGCTGTTAAAACATATTTTGACGTTGGTCCAGATGATTATGTGACGGCTTTTGTTTATACTGGCACCAGCCCCAAAAATGAACCCGCCCGTAAACCGATTGATATCGAGTCTTTAGTGCGATTTGAGTCATAATATATCTAAGCGCTGTTTAGTGGCGCTTTTCTCTTGACGAATACCACTCTCTAAAAAGACAGTCGGTCGTGTAGCAAAAAGATAGATAGCCTCAATACTCAATACTCTAAGCTCTAAAGCGTCATAAGTCATGATAAATAAACCATGATAAATTCTATTAATAATAAATCAGCCAATACGGATAACAGCAAATGACCAGCCCTAATGATAGCAACAAAGACATCAGTAGCGATAATACTGAGGTGAATACGAATGCCCCTGAAAAGCAAAACAGTCTGCTGGCAGGTATCATCGAACGTGCTACCAAATCGGGTATTGGTCGTAAAAAACTCAATCCTAGCGCGGTAGAATCAGCAGTGGCAAAAAACATGGCGGATATTCACAGTAATCCTACCAAGCTACGTTTGGCGTTTTTAGGCGGTGGTAGTTTTGGTACAGCAATGGCAAACTTGGCTGCACGCAATGGCTGTGATACCACGCTGTGGGTACGTAACAAGCGTACGGTAAAGGCGATGGTAAAAACGCAGACCAATAAAAAATATTTACCAGGTTATAAGCTTGATGACAGCCTTAAGTACAGCCATGACTTGGCAGCAGCCGTCAAAGACAAAGATATCGTTTTTATCGCTGTGCCTGGTTTGGCTTTTCGTGAGACCCTAAAGAATATTGCACCATTTATCAGTGGTCAGTCTATTGTGTCATTGACCAAAGGTATGGAAAAAGATACTTTTGCCATGATGAGCGACATTATTAAAGATGAGCTACCTGAAGTGAATTTTGGTGTCATGTCGGGGCCAAACCTTGCGATAGAGATCATGAAAAACATGCCATCGGCGACCGTTATCGCCAGTGAGTCTGAGCCATTGCGCCATGCCGTACAAGCCGCGTTACATAGTGCATTTTTTCGAGTGTTTGCCAGTGATGATGTCAAAGGTGTGGAGCTTGGCGGTGCGCTAAAGAATATCTATGCGATTGCCATGGGAATGGCGGCGGCCTATGATGTCGGTGAAAATACCAAGGCAATGATATTGACTCGTGCTTTGGCAGAGATGAGCCGCTTTGGGGTTGAGGCGGGTGCGAATCCGCTTACCTTCTTAGGATTGTCTGGTGTGGGTGATTTATACGCCACTTGTAGCTCAGAGCTCAGTCGTAACTATCGTATCGGCAACATGCTCGGTCGCGGTATGAGTATTGAGGCCGCGGTGAAAAAACTCGGTCAAACGGCTGAAGGGGTTAATACTATTCAGCAAGTGCATGAGAAAGCTACCAAGCAAGGCATCTACATGCCTATTACCCATGCATTGTATGCGGTCATTTATGAAGATAAAGCAGCATTAGGTGTGGCGTTACATCTCATGGAAGCGGGCTTCCGTAGTGATGTTGAATTTGTAATGGCACATGATCATAGTAATGCGGCGCTAACTGCGCAGATGAAGACGTCAAGCGATAGCACTGATGATGAAAGTGGCGATACTGACAGTAAGTAAAAATCCCAATGTTAAATGATGACGTTGTTCTAAGAATGATTATTCTGCAAACAACGTCATCATGACAATGCATAAAGGAAGGTTATGAAAATTATACTAGTACGTCATGGTCAAGCAGAAGATGAGTCGCGCCCAGACAGCGCGCGCCAGTTAACTGACTTTGGTCAACAGCAAGCAATGCAGACGGCAGAGTATGTGATGACTCACTATCATCCTGATTATTTTGTCGTCAGTCCCTATGATAGAGCACAGCAGACGCTAGCAGCATTTCAGACGCGCGCGCCCAAGGTTCCAGTAATCGTACAGGAAAATATCACGCCTTCTGATGATGCGCGTCAAGCCTTAATAGATATTGCGAATATTGACGCTGAGTGTCTGGTAGTGGTGTGTCATATGTCTATCGTTGCTTATATCGCTGGTTTATTAACCGGTGATTATCCTGAATCATTTTCTCTTGCAGAAGCAAGGGTGTTTGAGATGGACTTTGTAATGGCAGGTATGGCAAAAGAGATTGATCGTTTTGTGCCTGAGCAGCCGTATTGAGATTAGGTCGAATCGTCAGTAATACTGTTGGCACTTAGTCTATTGATGCTTAGTGGTGTTAAACTGGCTAAGTAAGGGTTGGCTACTAAAATTTCAGTCGCCAATACATCAGGTTTTAGCTATTACAGAAGAACAATGATGATAACAAACCAACCTGCATCAGCATGAGATTGTCTGAATCCTATCTTATCCTACATTTAAAACAGCTTTAATAATTAAGGACACGCTTAGTGTTACATGTTTGGTTACGAGCGCAGCATAGCCCGCTAGCTGTCTGGCATGAAGATATTCAGCAATGGCAAACGGTTGATGGTTGGCAACAGCTGCAAACAATCTATGGTAATTATAAAACCAATGCACAGAAGACTTTGTGTCTATACTTTCCATCAAGCCATATATTGCAGATAGATACTGAGCTGAATGCGACTCAGCTTAAACAACTGGGCAATAGCGGCAAGCAATACTTGTTTGAAGAGACATCCTTGACCCCTGTCGAGCAATTGGCGATTCGGCAAATCAGTGAAGCCGATAATCACCAACTGTATGCCCTGGCGCAAAGCGATATCGAGTCATGGCAGCAGAGTGCTAAGCTCGCTGGCATGAGCATAACGGCGTTACTACCTGATTTTTTATTGCTGCCAACGCCAGATGAAGGGGCAGGTCAGCAAGTAACACTGTATCAAGATGAGCAAACCATGCTACTGCGTCAGTCATTGCGACAAGGTATGGCTGTCAGTTATTTACCCTTGATTTTTGAACGTTTCCCGCATTTAAGTGAAGTAAATATATTGCCGCCCATAACGGCTTTAGATGATTTTTCAAAGCCAACAAATTCGTCAATGCCCACGAGATTTATGGCACAAACGGCCGCGCTTGTTGCAGATCACCAGTTATTATTAACCACATTGACCACGCCGCCCAAGCCTGTTGACAGCCCTGAGCGTCACGCGCTTAACTTCTTTATTAAATCAACGGACTCAAAGCTTTCACCGTATTTGCGTGTGGCAGCGATGATCGCGTTATCGGCACTGGTATTACAGATGGCGACCGATGGCCTGCAGTGGTATCAGTATAATAAGGCGGCGGTAGCGACCAAAGCTGAGATTGCGGCGCAGTATCAAGCTTGGTTTCCAAATGAGCCATTAAGCTCGCGCACCAAACTGCAAGTGCAGTTGCAACCAAAGCTGCGCAGTGATAGCCAAGCACCAGCTTCTCATATGGCAGCATTGACTCGCATATCCCCGTTAATCAAACAGTCTTCACTGCGGGCGCAAGCGTTAGTGATGCAGCCATCAGCGCTCAGCTTTACCTTGATTGCCCCTGATCGTAATAGTCTTGATAAGTTTACGAGCACACTTGTTGCGCAGGGTTTAAATGCCAAGCTTGCACAGGTAAACAGTAATGAGCAAGGGCAGTTTAGTGGTCAAGTTACGGTGAATGTCGTAGAAAATAATGACACGACGCAAACCAATGTAGCGGCATCATAATTTATTTGCCAACTAGGCAGTGGTAATAAATAGGCAGTGGTAATAAAAGTCAAAAAGGTTGGAAAATGAAACGATTGCAGCGCCGCACCAAACGTAATAACATCACGCCAGAGACCAGTGACAGTATTGGAACCAATGTGTTGTCAACGCGTGTAAATAATTTTCAACAGATGCTATCTTTACGTTGGCAGGCACTTTCGCCGCGTGATCAGTTGGCATTGGCCGTATTGTCTATGTTCTTATTATTGTTTATTGGGGGCTATGGTGGTTATAGTATTCATCAAGCGGCAAATGACAGTAAGCGCGACTATCAAGAGCAAGTGGCGGATTACTTTTGGTTGCGTGCCCAAGCTGGCAATATCGATAGTAATGCGATCAATGCGGCAAACACGGCGGATGGTGAAGCCGCCATGCCACCTGCCAATAGTATCAGTGCATTGTTAAACAACTCAGGTATTGCCAACGCCCAAGTCGTTGCGACGGGTGATGCCGTGCAACTGAGCTTCAATCATACCAGTCAAGCGGTGGTCAGCACCGCACTTGGCAAACTCGAACAGCAAGGTTGGCAATTCAGTCAGCTATCGATACAGCAAGACTTGGTTACCAAAGCCATTCAAGTACAAGCGACTGTCACCTCATAAATCGATATGCTGTGGAAACTGGAAGTATTTTAATTCTTGTCTATTGTCGCCCCAAATTAACTGATCATCAATTTCTAAAATAACCATTTGTCATTAGTGTCATTAGTGTCATTAGTGTCATTGAAAAATTGCACGTTTGACACAATTAATTAACTATCACACAGCCAGAGATGGATATTTAAGATGAATCAATCTTCTGATCGCAAACCTGACACGCGTAGCCATCAGCAGACCAGAACTGCTGAACACCAGAGTAATGCGTCAGTTGAAGCTGCATTTGATCATGAAATGACTCAGCAAAGGCAGAGCTATGGGGCGAGTGACAATATGAGCACTGGTAAGCGCCGTTCTTTAATCACTTATAATCACATTACTTATTTTTTATACGTAATCAGCTATTTTACCGCTGGATTACTGTGGGTTGTACCGATTGTGATGAACTATGCGAAGCGCCATGACGCAGAGGGTTCGTGGTTGTCCACGCATTTTGATTGGCAGATTAAGACCTTTTGGTATAGCATCGTATTTTTCTTCTTAGGCATTATTATCATTACCTTTGCATTAGGGGGTTTTGGCATCAGTATGCTGGCTGATAGCAATAATATTGCCATTGGTTCGGTATTATTAGCGGTATTTGGCGTGCTGATCATGATTTTTACCTTCATATGGCATCTTTATCGTATCGTCCGTGGTTGGATCGCCCTGACGGATGGTCGTCCTGTACCTTAGGGACTGTAGAATACATCTGTCAGTTCCTTAGCCAATATGTAGGTATAGCTATTAGCACTCTAATACAGAAATTTAGCGCATGAAACTTTGCTCTTATTTCTGTTAAGCTGATATAATCGCAGCGCTTGATTTTATTCGCACTATTCACTCACTATTTCTTTCGAGCAGGGTCTGCCATTACTATGTCTTATGCCTTACTTCGCCCTTTTTTGTTTAAGATGGATCCAGAGCACGCCCACGAGATGACCTTATCTTTATTAGATAAAGCTCATAAAGCACGTGTTTTAGGTTTGGTATACGGTCAGTCAATGCAGCCCACAGACTGCATGGGCTTGCAATTCACCAATCCGGTCGGCCTAGCGGCAGGACTGGATAAAAATGGTGATTATATCGATGCGTTGGCTGAGCTGGGCTTTGGTTTTATAGAAGTGGGCACGGTCACGCCAAGACCGCAAATAGGCAATGATAAGCCAAGGTTGTTTAGAATCAAGCAAGCAGACGCTATCATCAATCGAATGGGTTTCAATAACCAAGGTATCGATTATCTGATTGAAAACGTCAAGCGCTGTCAATACAAAGGCAATATTGGGATTAATATTGGTAAAAACGCCGATACGCCAGTAGAGCAAGCCGCCGATGATTATGTCTATTGTTTAGAGCGTGCTTATCCGCATGCCTCCTATATCACCGTTAATATCTCCTCACCAAATACTAAGAATCTGCGTGATTTACAAAGTGGCGAGGCCTTGACTCAGCTTTTGGATACGATTAAAAATCGTCACAGCCAATTAGCCACTGAATATGGTTTTTATGTGCCACTGGTATTGAAAGTTGCGCCTGATCTAGAGCCGCTACAAGTGGATTATATCTCGCAGCAATTGCTCGATTTTGAGATAGATGGGTTGATTGCGACCAATACAACATTGAGCCGTGTTGGTGTTGAAGATTTACCTGATGGTGAGCAAGCAGGTGGTCTATCCGGTCGCCCAGTCAGCCACATTAGTACCCAAATTTTACAACAGTTCTCCGATCAGCTAGATGGTAAAGTCGATTTAATAGGCGTCGGTGGTATTGACAGTGGTGCAAAAGCCGTCAAAAAAATCGAAGCGGGTGCAGATATGGTGCAGCTCTATACGGGGCTCATTTATCGTGGTCCTGGGCTGGTACAGTCTTGTATTCAAGCAATCGGTGGCTATTACGACGCGATGGAGCTATAGCGGATTAATGTCCCTAGCTCATTACCTATCAGATACACAAGACGACTGTATTTTGAGCTGAGTCATCATAGATTAATGTGTCACAAAAACGAAAGTAAGCATCCGATAAAAATCAATAAGGTATGAGGCGTAGAACATGAGTGGTCTGGATATCGTGATTGCTATTGTTGTTTTGATCGGCTTATGGCGCGGCTTTCAAGTCGGATTGATCAAAACAGCCGTTGGTCTAGTCGGTTGGTTTATTGCCCTGATCGCTGCCACGCGTTTGGCAGGAGTAGTTTCGCCGCAACTATCAGGCATGGTACAAAACCCTGTTTTACAAATGGCAATGGCATTTTTATTGGTAGTGATAATCATATTGGCAATCATGCACTTAGTGGCATTTGTATTTTCAGGCGTGCTTAAAACCTTACGCTTGGGTGTCGTTGACAAAATGGCAGGTGGTGTACTGGGTGCTGCTAAAAATGTACTGATGGTCTTAGTTGTGCTTAGCGTCAGTGCGCCGTTACTGGTGCAAATGCCACAATGGCAAACGTCAGTGCTCGCACCTGAGCTATTGCCTTATGCCCCGATGGGTAAAGCGTTGGTCTCAGATGTGTTAGGTATGGCTTGGGATCAAGTCAATCAGTCGTAAGTATTTTTACGGTTAACCTTTAATGTCTCAATGATTCGATGCTGATAGCTTAGGTTTATGGTGCTAGAGTTTATCGTTTCTATCATATCCTCTTGGTAAGTTATCCTTGATAAAAAATTATTTAATCGCATTTAGAGATCACAAATGCCAATAAATAGTGCATTTTGTTAATAGTCAAAAGATAAATATTCGTTAAATTCTGAACAACAATCATCAGGTCGTCGGTGAGTAACAGTACGCATTTTTGATAAGCTACTGTTAGCAGTCTTGCCACTATTGTAGTACTAATTAATGAGTCAAAATAGGATATAGCTATTATGTGTGGAGTCATTGGAGTTGCAGCTCACGAACCAGTCAATCAGATTCTTTATGACGGTTTGACGATGCTACAGCATCGTGGGCAAGATGCAGCGGGTATTGTCACTTTGCAAGATGGACGACTTTATCTACGTAAAGAAAATGGCATGGTACGTGACGTATTTATGAATCGTCATATGATGAAACTGGTTGGTAAGTTCGGTATTGGTCACGTCCGTTACCCAACAGCAGGCACGTCAAGCAGTGCCGAAGCTCAACCATTTTATGTCAACTCACCTTATGGTATTACCCTTGCACATAATGGTAACTTGACCAATGCTGAGAGTTTGGCCAAGTCTTTATACATCGAAGATCGCCGACATCTTAATACCGATTCAGATTCAGAAGTATTGCTAAACGTACTTGCCCATGAAATGCAAAACTTGGGTAAAACCAAAGCAACGCCTGCTGATATCTTTGAAGCAGTCACGGCTGTATATGGTCGCGTCGAAGGCGCTTATGGCGTGGTCGCTCTGATTACTGGTCATGGTTTGCTCGCATTTCGTGATCCAAACGGTATTCGTCCGCTTATTTTCGGTAAGCGCATGGCACCGAATGGCGGCACCGAGTATATGGTTGCCTCAGAGTCAGTTGCACTGACAGGATCAGGATTTAGTATTATCCGTGATGTAAAACCTGGCGAAGCCATATTCATTGATTTAGATCATAAATTACATACCCATCAGTGTGTTGAGCAGCAAGAATACACGCCTTGTATCTTCGAATATGTGTATTTTGCCCGTCCAGATTCTATCATGGACAACATCTCAGTTTACAAAGCACGCTTACGTATGGGTGAAAAGCTGGCTGATAAAATCCTTGCTGAATGGGGCGAAGATCACGATATCGATGTGGTGATTCCTATTCCGGATACCTCGCGTACGTCAGCGATGGAGCTGGCACTAAAAATGAATATTAAGTACCGTGAAGGGTTTATGAAAAACCGCTATATCGGTCGTACCTTTATCATGCCAGGTCAACAACAACGTAAAAAATCAGTTCGTCAAAAACTCAGCGCCGTACCACTTGAGTTCAAAGGTAAAAACGTACTGTTGGTTGATGATTCTATCGTTCGTGGTACCACTTGCCATGAAATCATCCAAATGGCACGCGATGCTGGTGCGAATAAAGTATTTTTTGCTAGCGCCGCGCCACCAGTTAAATATCCAAACGTCTATGGTATCGATATGCCAGTACGCAGTGAGCTTATTGCCTCAGGTCATACGGTAGAAGAAGTACGCGATATCATCGGTGCTGATAGATTGATTTTCCAAGATTTGGACGACTTGATTGATGCAGTAAAAGATACCAAGTACAGCAAAGTTGAAGGTTTTGATTGTGCCGTATTTAATGGTTGCTACATCACTGGGCAGATCAATGAAGCGTATCTTGAGCATCTACAAGAGCAGCGCAATGACACTGCTAAGACGGGCAAAAAAGGCGTACAGATAGTGGCTGATACCCCAGTTGATATGATGGGCGTCGAAGAGCTTTAAGCTATCAATTTCTTAAAAGTGCCAGTTTTTTGCAGCACTGTTAGAAAGTAAAAGGCTGGATTCTCATAAGAATCCAGCCTTTTTTTTATTTTAAATATAGTTCAATTACAGGGTTTAAAATTATTCATATGAACTATAGTCAGAGCACTTTTAAACCGCTACGGTGTTACCCGCCCTAGATGTACTCAGTGTACTATCTGCGGTCGGTCGCCTTGTAGCGATTCTAAAATTCCTTGACTATAGAAGCTGTTATCCATTCACGTGTTTATCAATTTTCTAGTATCCACTTAAAAAATTAGTAAATACCCATAGTAAGCCATTAATGGCGGCGATGCCAACGACCATACTGACCAATAACTGACGGCTGATATGATAAACGAACAACACCAAAATAAGGGCACCAATTTGCGCCATCAATAAATGCAGTTCAGCACTATCTAGCCCAGTCGTTGCCGATAAATTTTGATAAGAAAGGCTGGTCAAAATAAGCAATACCATGACTGATAGTGGCAAGCTCTCATTGAGCCGATGCAGCCAAGGTGTGTCTAACAGCTTTCTGGGTATTAATGCAGGTAGCGCGCGGGTAATAAAGGTCACGGCGGCCATCGCAAAAGTTGCAAAAATAAGGTAACTACTGGTCATTGTTGGCTCCCGTCATATTACGCTGCGTCCAAAACCCACGCGCTAAAATCAATAGCATACAAATGGTGATTGCCACCAATAACAACCAATTGCTAGTAAATAAGGAGGCCACCGCTAAAGAAATGACAGCAATAGCAATGGGGAAATAACGTTTGATACTTTGGAACTGCTCATAAGCTAAGATTGCAAACAGACAGACTAAGGCAAAATCCAAATGTGGTACCAAATCGCTCAGAGTACTGCCGATCATGACACCAACCGTGCTCGCCAGTACCCACCAGCTTTGATTAAATAAGCTCAATGGTAGTATCAACGCTTGTCTTGACTCATTGGGTAAACTGGTCATAACAGAAAAAGTTTCATCAGTCAGGGCAAATAGGCAATAGGTTTTGGCAAGCTTATGTTCTGGTAGGTATTGCAATAATGGCATACCATAAAATACATGACGTAAATTGATAGCGGCAATATTGGTTGCGATGCTACCAATCGGTAAACCAGCGCTCAGCATCGGCAAACAAGCATATTGAGCGGCGCCCGCATACAGTACAATACTCAACATAATCGTTGCCCACACAGGGATGCCGGCAACTTGTGCCAGCACACCAAAGGCGATACCCGCAGGTAAATAGCCCATCGCCACAGGTAGGCTTTTTTTGAACCCCGCCGCCCAGTCGTAGCTGGTCTCATGCTGTTGATGTAATTCTTTTGAATGAGTAGTCACATGACATCCTAATTTTTGCTGTTTTTTGATTATTATTAATATTTTGCTGAAAGATTAATGTTAGAAAACTGGTTTTAAAATGAAGCATAGCCCGAGTAATGGCAAAAACACCCTAGAAAAAATGCACTTCATATAAAGAACATTACACAGTCGGCTGGAGCTTTTCATAGCTGGCTGTTTGATGAGCTCGGTACAAGAAGCCACCCAAAATAACCAGCCGAAGTAATAATAAACACCACACGCTTAGCCAAATACCAGTCATACCCCACTGTTGGTAGAGCACCCAGCTAAGTGGAAAAAAGATAGCGGCGAGTATCAAAGCTGCGTTACGAATCACATTGCCGGCAGTTAAGCCAAAAAATATACCATCTAGCCAATAGGCACCAACGCCAACGAGAGGTAGTAATACCGCATAAAGATGGTACTCATATGCCAGCGTAAAAACGGACTCAATATTGGTCATAAATTGCAAATATGTTGGCATCGCCAGCCACCATATCGCACTTAACATGATGGCTAGACCATAACTGACGATACCGGTACGCTTGACGATAGTACGAAAACGTGGCCAATCCCGTCGTCCTGCTGCTTGACCGCTTAATGTCTCAGCCGATACTGCCACGCCATCAAGAGCAAAGGCTGAGATACTTAATACTTGAAGCAAAATAGCGTTGGCGGCTAGGATGACGTCACCACTTTGAGCCGACAAGCGGGTAATCCAAGCGAAACTCAACGTCAAGATCAGAGTACGGATAAAAATATCTTTATTTAATGAAAATAGCCTAAGCATTTTTTCTTTAGAAAAATGTTGCTTGTCGGCAGTGAATAAGGATTGCCAAGATATTTGCAAATGCTGACGGCTGAGCCACAATGCTAGTATCACGCCCAGCCAAAAGGCAATAGTGGTTCCTAACGCCACCCCAACCAAGCCCATCTGCATCCCATAGACAAAAAACAAGGTTAGAATGATATTCAGCATGGCGATAAAGCCTTGCTGGTAAAGCATGTAACGAGTCTTACCTTGACCAGCAAACCAACCAATAAAGGCAAAGTTCATTAGCTCAGCGATGACGCCCCAAAAGCGTACATCCAAATAAGTCTTTGCCGCTTGCCCACTTTCGGGGTTGGCCGATAGGGCTTGCAAACCAAAATCTATCAACCAAGGCTTTGCCAATAACAGAATGCTACCGATAGCAAACGCTAATAACAAGGCACGTTGCAAGATTGATAGTAGGGGTGATTGAGTTTGGCTTGACGATTTTGTGATATGAGTAGAATTATCAACATGATTGACCGATTGACCTAGCGCTTGAGCCGATAGCCCAGACGAGGCATATTGCAAAAAGTTAAAACTCACGAGCAATAAAGACAATAACTGTATCGCCAAGCCCATCCCAGCAAGTTTAGCCGTGTCATTCATGTTACCCACGATCGCGGTATCGATGACGCTTTGTAGTGGCATGGCTAGGTTGGCCAATAACACGGGCAACGCAATAGCAATGATACGTGTATAGCGAGTATCAATCGGTGGCATAGCACTAGGTGGCGAGTTGGTCATTGGCATTTTTGGCTCGTTTATACTTAAAACCCAACAAGGATTGAGCGTAGAATATTTGCTATTTATGACAAACACAGCTACAAAGACAAAAGCACCTAGACTCATTATTCATGAGTCAGGTGCTTTGATTTAAACGTTACTACTGTTATTTATGGCAGACTTTATATAAATTAAATAATACCATTAAACACTTATTCAAACATTTTTGGATCATTGAAAGTGACAATTTCTTCTTCAAACTCAGGTTTTACTTTCACAATAAAGTCATCGCGTGATAGACCCATACGTAATGGAATCGAGCTTGCAATATACGTTGATGAGTAAGTACCAGCAAGCAGACCAATGAAGAGCGCTACTGAGAACCAGAACAGTCCATCGCCGCCTAAGAATAGCATGGCAAGTACGACCAGTAAAACAGTGGAAATGGTCATAATGGTACGGCGCAACGTTTCGGTCAAAGACAGGTCAACGGTCTGGCGAGGTGTGATACCACGGACACGACGAAAATTCTCACGAATACGGTCATACACAACAATTGTATCATTGATAGAATAACCAACCAGTGCCAAGACGGCCGCCAAGACGGTTAAGTCGAAAGGAAAGCCAAATAAGGCAAAAACACCAATGGTCACGATAGCATCATGAAACAGCGATAATACCGCACCAAGAGCGAGTTTAAATTGGAAACGTAAGGCAACATAGCCCAACATACAAACCAATGCTAATACCAGTGACATGACTGAGTTTAGATAAATTTCATTACCAACTTGGCTGCCAATAATATTAACGTTACTGATTTCAACATTATTATTAGGCAGGGTTAATGCTTTAGTCAGGCTACTATTTAGGCCGTCTACGTTATCAGACTGTGGTGGCAAGCGTACGAGGAGTTCTTCTCGCGTACCAAGATACTGTACCACGGCATCATCAAAGCCATTATCGGCCAATGCTTGTACGACTTCAACTTGCTCAACAGGCTGCTCGTAACGCACATCTGCGGACACACCACCCGTAAAATCAAGTCCTAAGTTTAGACCGTTTACTGCAATTGCAATGATACTACCAATAACCATCAATAGAGATAAAAGTGCCATTGGCTTTTCTATCTTCATAAACGGAATAATACGCTGGTTGCCAACGGCTTTGATACCGCCTTCA
This sequence comes from Psychrobacter sp. TWP2-1-2, assembly GCF_049896785.1. NCBI lineage: Bacteria > Pseudomonadati > Pseudomonadota > Gammaproteobacteria > Moraxellales > Moraxellaceae > Psychrobacter > Psychrobacter sp. TWP2-1-2. The sequence continues at coordinate 19,590 of NZ_JAFCVA010000016.1, forward strand.
GCGATTGCAGCAGCATCATCAGCGGCATCACCCGATTCTAGCTCAGGATTGGCTGCTTGGGTGGTCATTGCTTGACTGTCTTTACCCGCATCCTTACTACCGCTCAGAGCTTTGTCTTTTTTTGATTTAGCGGTAGTTGGGTTATTGGCTTTGGTATTACTACCTTTCCCATCACGGCGTGGTTTTTTACGGCGGCGTGTGCTGTCGTTATTTACCTCACTGTTTGAGCCACCTGAACCATTTCGATCTGGATTGTTCTGCTGTTCTAAAGGGTTATTCTTATCGATCGCCATAATGTTCTCCTAACCGATGCTCAAACGTTTGATAGATTTACGCTTACCATAAGCAATCTGTACCAGCGCACGTGTCACCATAATAGCGGTAAATAGTGAGCTGACAATACCAATAGCCAATGTAACCGCAAAGCCTTTAATCGGACCCGTGCCAATTGCAAATAGAATAAAAGCAATCAATAGGGTGGTGATGTTGGCATCGAAAATACTACTAAAGGCTCGATCAAAACCTGCCACGATGGCGGATTTGGGCCGTACCCCGTTTGCTAGCTCTTCACGTATTCGCTCAAAGATCAGTACATTGGCATCGACGGCCATACCGATGGTCAAAACGATACCAGCAATACCAGGCAAGGTAAGTGAAGAGCCTAAGATTGACATAATAGCAATGATGATAATAACGTTCACGGCCAGCGCCACGTTGGCAATCACGCCAAATAGACGATAGAAGATAATCATAAACGCAAACACTAATAGATACCCGACTTGCGTAGAGAATAGACCTTTATCGATATTGTCTTGACCTAATGATGGGCCAATGGTGCGTTCTTCTACAAAGTACATCGGTGCGGCAAGTGCGCCTGAGCGTAGCAGTAGTGCGAGCTCGGCAGCTTCCGCGCTACTATCTAGCCCAGTAATACGGAAAGAGGAGCCAAGGACCGCTTGAATATTGGCACGGTTAATGACTTTGGTCTCAGCATAAGGCGTTCTAACTTCGACAGTTTCGCCAGTTTCTGGATCTTCTTCGTAAGTGATTCTTTGCTTGTTTTCGATGAACAATACAGCCATCTGTTTGCCAACGGCGGTACGAGTGGCATTTTGCATGAGCTTACCACCAGCACTATCTAAAGTAATGCTGACTTCAGGAGAGCCGCTTTCATCCACACCAGTTTGAGCATTAGTGACTTTATCACCCGTGACAATCGCTTGACGTTCAAGCAGTACCGGCGGACCATCAAGTGTCTCAAACGGGAAAGCTTCGGTACCCGCTGGAGGGATGCCGCCCGTATAGTTTTCGCTGTCTTCAGCAACCATACGGAACTCAAGGTTTGCAGTGCGCCCTAAGACACGTTTTGCCTCAGCAGTATCTTGTACGCCAGGAAGCTCAACGACAATACGGCTAGCACCTTGAGACTGTACTAAAGCTTCAGTCACACCAAGCTCAGCAATACGATTGCGAAGGGTGGTCAAGTTCTGATTAACCGCATAGCTATTGATTTCATCAAGCGTTGCATCGTTGTACGCTAAAATCAGTGCAGGACCTTGCTCATCAATAGAGGATTGCAAGCTAAACGTATTGCCCATTGAGCCTTGCAAAACATTCTGTGCACGGTTACGAGCATCTGTATCAGCGAAATGTAATACCACACTTCGATCTTCGGTCTTAATGCCTTTGATCGCAATTCGCTCAGCACGTAGTTCGCGACGCATGTCACGACTGGCACTGGTCAAACGCTGTTCAAGCGCCTTGTCCATATCGACTTCTAGTACAAAACGCACACCGCCCCGTAAATCAAGGCCGAGCTTCATCGGTTTTGCACCGATATCACGTAGCCACTGCGGCGTCGTTTGCGCCAAGTTAAGCGCGACAACATAGTCTTCGCCCAAGTTTTGACGCAGTACTTCCTGAGCTTTGAGCTGATCGACTGGATTGTCAAGACGTACCAGTGCACTGTTGCCCTCAAACGTTCCATCGTGGTTATTGATGCCAGCCTCTTCAAGCAAGCTTTGAGACTCAGTCAAGATACCTTCAGACAGCTGTGTACCTGCAGCGGCGCTTGTAATCTGCACGGCAGGTTCATCAGGATAGAGGTTAGGAGCAGCATATAGACCGGCAATGATTAGCACGACGGCAATAAGTAAGTATTTCCAAGCGGGATATTGCATAATCACTTCTTTAGGTTGATAAACGACTGGCGACGTAGGCCACAAGTTAGCAGATGGGAAGTTAGCGATAGCAATGGTTGAGTGCTGTATCTAGCAGTCGTCATCATGCACCATTGCGATCATCCGCGATGATAGTAAAACAGTAGAGCAAATAATACAGACGTATCTTTATATAGTCATCAAAAATATATAGTCAGCAAAATATCACTGATAAAATCAATAAAGACGGCATGGTCAAAAGCATAAACATAAATTGTCTATACTCTATGAGACTGTTTTTACATCATTGCTCTATAGCGAAAAATGACCGTAAATAAGGTACGGTCATTCTTAGGCACTGTATTAATCACTATATTTATTAATGACAGATGAGGGCGTGTCCTCAATTCAATCGATTACCCTCTAAATGGGCTAAAAATGGCTAAATTTTGCCAAACATCGTCAAATAGCTTATTAATATCTCGATATTATTTGCGCTACTTTCCTTGTTTAACGGCAATTTATTTCATTTTTACCACCATTTTTAAAATGAGGACATGCCCTAATAATCATCAATAAAACGCGACTAATATTTCAATCATTAAACGCTTTCGATTGTGCCAGCAGGTAACACTGAAATAACAGAAGCACGTTGTACTTTGACATCAGTATTATTGTTTAGGCTGACCACAGCATAGTCACCTTCAATGGCTTTGATGCGACCCATCAAACCACCAGCAAAAATGATTTCGCTACCGACAGTCAATGCATTGACCATGGCACGATGTTCTTTGGTACGCTTAGACTGTGGACGAATGACTAAGAAGTAAAAAATCGCAAAAAAAGCAACAGGCAATAGTATTTGACTAAATAGTGACATCGCACCAGCAGCTTCTGGTGCAGCATGGGCAGCTTGAATAAATAACAACATAATTTCTCTCAGTAAGTCATAGATAATAATAAAATTAAACGCATAGTAACAAAAAATCCCAGACTTGGTAACTGTTAATCATAGGCTGAGTATGTTTTTCTTAAGGTAATGGCATGCTAGCGGTCATTACTTTTTGCAGCAATATTTTTGCCACATCATATAAGTGACGCCAAAGCGCTGAGAGTATAACAAAATTCAAGCAGCGAATGGATGCTAGGTAATAGTAGCGTAGCAAAAGGTATGGTCAAGGATACCAAAAAACAAAGACTTAACAATAGCGTCTTATTGTGAAATGGCATCATCAATGCTACTATCAAATGGCAATAATTCCCTGCATTTAGCACACGGTTTATTAGTATATAATAGATCCTATTATCTGCTGCTAAATCAGTTTTGAGCAGCGAGTTACCATCGTTTTAGCAGATAACTAATATCTAGTTAATCATGTTTGTTTTTAGTGATTTAGTATCGTTTGCTCATTATATTATTATCCCTTTTACTTTTTTCTGTTTAGGTTACCTAACTTGTTTACCACTTTTATGTTTGTACCTCGTTTATGTCGTCCGCGCGCTTGTAAAGAAGCGTCTGCTAAACCTCCTCCGACATCACGCTATTCAAAGCGTCTTCGTCGTACCAATTCAACTGCTGGATTGTCAGCGCTGACGGCGATGTTGCTATTGCCATATCCAGCTTTTGCCGCTGAAGCTTTAGCAGAGCCGACCGCGATCAGTGTGTTATTACTCATACTTTTTGTGGTTGTCGCCATCGGTATCTCGTTTGTTTGTTCATTGGCTGAGTCTGCATTACTGAGCATGACGCCGTCTTATATCGCTGATGTTCAAGAAAGCAATCCGAAAAAAGCAAATATGCTAAGACGCTTAAAGGTTGATAACATCGATCAGTCATTGGCGGCTATTTTGACTTTGAATACAGTGGCTCATACATTAGGTTCTATCGGTGCTGGTGCCCAAGCCACGATTGTGTTTGGTAGTGCATGGTTTGGACTGTTTTCTGCCATTATGACACTGGCGATTTTGTTTTTATCTGAAATTATTCCAAAAACGCTTGGGACACTATACTGGCGTCAACTAAGCGGTATGGTCGCTTACTTCGTGCGAGGCATTATCCTGCTGTTGTATCCACTTATTTGGATCTCAGAAAAGTTAACCAAATTACTAGTACGTGGCAAAGAACCCCAAGCATTCAGTCGTCGTGAATTTGCGGCACTTGCCAGTATCGGTGAAGAGTCAGGACAGATTGACCCATTAGAATCGCGCATTATTCGCAATTTACTGGCATTTGGTGCGATTAAAGTCGAAGATATCATGACCCCACGTTCGGTGATGCTGGCGTTTGAAGAAAACAAAACAGTCGCTGAATTATTGGTTGATCGCCCAAAATTGACGTTTTCACGACTGCCAATTTATGATGGTGACTTGGATAACATCACAGGTTTTGTATTAAAAACAGACATGTTATTAGCAAAAGTAAACCATGCGATGCACAAGCCATTGACTCAGTTTAAACGTGACATTACTTTTGTTTTTTCAAAAATGAAACTGTTTGATTTGTTAGAGCTGATGCTAAAAAACCGTATTCATATTGCGATTACAGTGGGTGAGTATGGTGAAGTCAAAGGTTTGGTTACTTTAGAAGATGTGTTTGAGACGCTATTGGGACTTGAGATTGTGGATGAAATAGACCGCGTCGAAGACATGCAAGCACTGGCTCGACAAATGATGGACAGACGAGTAGAGCGATTGGGCATGAAGCTTAGTGATGATGAACAACAATACGAAGATAATAGTACGGACGCTAAGTAAGCTTCCGTTTGGCTTATTAAATTGAGATTGGATTGACAGGAAGTGAATCAAAACTGGAGCGAAAACTGAGTCGTGTACTGCGTAAGTGGCTCAGTTAGTATATTTTGTATTTATGACAACGATGGGCAGTGACTCATATTTTCAGAAATAATTGTGCCATATAGTTGGTATTTTAGTATTCGCAATAATTACACAGGGTGTCACATAGCTGTGAGAATTGAATGATAGTCTCACTCTATGGTAAAAGTACGCTGTCATCATTAATAAGTAAGTGATGATCAAACAGATATTTTTTACAAGTAAAACGGAAACGAAGAGGGCACATGCTAGCCAGTGCTCGCTTCATTTATCATGATGTTAATGAGTAATAAACGACTACTATATTTAATCAATAAAAAACGTTAGTCATCAAAAGATGGCAACAACGATAACAGCATTGCTAAGGATTATGATGAAACGATTATGGGGAAAAGGGCTTTTGGCATTATTGCTAAAAAGTGCCAGCGTGGCGGCGGTAGTGACCGTTGTAAGTACTGTGAGTATCAGTGCACAAGCGGCAGCCATGACCGAAGCTTTGGTGCAGAATTATATAGCAGCAATGAAGTCATCAGCGAATAGCCAAAATGTCAATCAGGTCGCCCGTCTTGTCTCTGACGATGCACTGATTTCATTATCTAGAAAAGGTAAGTCTACCAGTTTAGATAAAGATGCTTATTTAAAGTTGTTGCAAAATAGTTGGAATAACACCTCTAATTACCGTTATGATATTTCTGTGGATAACATCGTTATTACGGGCGATCAGGCCAAAGCCAATGTAACGACCAATGAGAGCTGGGTGAAAGATGGTAAAAATGTATCATTTGTCACCACTTCAAGAGTGACGCTGACGTTATCGACTGGTAATGCGGTGCTGCTACGTGCTGTATCACAAGTAACGATTAATTAATCGTTACTCGACTAATAACCCAGTACTAGCTAGTCAGCAATTATGCATTATCAACAATTAGGTATTAATGGATAAGCATTGATTAAGAAACGTCTTGATCAGTGGATAATCAAAGAAAATAGTGCATTAATCAGGCTCTTCGAAAGCTAAGCATTCCATCATAAATAACCATACAGATTCACAATGTTGAATAATTAAATGATTGATTGCATTTCGTGAGAGGTCTAAAAATTGACTCAACTTATGATGATTATCTTTTTATATTAGACTGGTCTTTGCTTCACATTGCATACTATACTAGCAAGCAACTTTATCTTATCACTTTCTGTCGTTAGGAAACTTCCAATATCATGTCTACTGTGCTATCAAAATCTCGCTCATTTATTGCGTTGCCATTGACGCTTGCGGTATCAACTCTACTTATCAGTGCTTGTAGCAATACGTCAGCGGTAAAAAAGGGTGCGACCAATAGCTCATCTGTTATTACTAAACGTCCAGCTACTAAAGCGCCTGCAGCAAGCAGCAGTACGGACTATTCAACGGCATATTTAGATGCAGATAGCTTGGATGAGTTAGCCGATTTACTCGAAGCCACTGACATGACTATGGTGGAAGGCAACAAACTTGCTATTCAGCAGTATGGTGATTTATGGAGTCGCTTACGTGCTGGCTATCGTATGAATGGCGGTCAGCCGACTTATAATCAGCGTATCGAAGGGCAAAAAAGCTGGTTTACCAGTCGACAAGACTATTTAAACCGTTTGACTGCACGTGCTAGTCGCTATATCTATCACACCGTACGAGAAGCTGAGCGTCGTAATATCCCGACAGAGCTGGCTTTGTTACCTGTTATTGAGAGCTCTTACGATCCAAGCGGTACCAGTAGTGCGGCAGCAGCAGGCTTATGGCAGTTCATTCCAAGCACGGGTCGTATTTATGGTTTGAATCAAAGCAGTACCTATGATGGTCGCCGTGATGTCATCGAATCAACTCGCGCCGCTTATGACTTCTTGACCGCACTGCATAACCAGTTTGGCAGTTGGGAGTTAGCATTGGCTGCTTATAATGCGGGTCCTGGTCGCGTGCAAAAGGCCATTGATGCTAATAGAGCTCAGGGTTTACCGACAGATTATTGGTCTCTGAGATTGCCTACTGAAACGATGAACTACGTGCCGCGTTTCTTGGCGGTAGCGGAAATTGTTGCCAAGCCTGAGCAATATGGTGTCTACTTGCCAGCCATCGCCAACCGTCAGCATTTCCGTAGTGTGCCAGTGAATTATGGCGTGAGCTTGGCTGAAGTTGCGCAAATGACAGGTGTGAGCTACGACGAATTAGAAAGATTAAATACGGCCTTAACGTCAGGGCGTGTTGATTCTTCTGGTCCCCAGCGTATTATTATTCCTAATGATGTGAGTCTTAATACCGACGTTAAATTGAGCTCATTGAGAGGCAATGGTACGGGCAATATACTGGCATCGAGTAATACAAGCACACCAAGTAGCACGACCACGACGCCAAGCTATAATAACAAACCCTATACTGGCTCTTCATTACCATCGACAGGTAGCGCCTTGGCTGATTATGCTGCAAGCGCTAGTGTGCCGCAGCAAACGACCAGTTATATATCACCGTCAGCCACACCTACTAGCAGCTCTGTCTACAGTAATAATGCCTCGGTGCGGACTGAGCCACCATTGAGCACGGCAGAAACCAACAAGATCAATGCTGAGCTAAAAAGCAGCAACAGTTTACCGACCACCTCTGCTCAAATTACACAGAATAATACGATTGTCCAAGAACCACCACTGAGCAAAGAAGAGCGTGATTTTATTGCCAATCAAATTCGCAGTAACACGCCTGAAACCAATGTAATCAATGCTGATGGTAATATTAATTTATCCGCAGTACAGACACAGCAGTCTATTCTAGAAGCCAGTGGCGAAGAGAAAAAGCTTAGCTTTGCAAAAACATCAGTAAGCAAGCCAAAACCCCAAGGTGCACGTACCACTTATACCGTCAAGCGTGGTGATACCTTGTCTAATATCGCCAGCCGTGCGGGTGTCAGTTGGCGCGATATCGCTGAATGGAATCAAATAGATGCCAGCTCTAAGCTGCTATCAGGCAGTACCTTATACTTATACAATGCAAAAACTATTGAACCGTTAAGCACAGCTAACAATACCGCGGCAAGCCAACCAGAGAGCTATGTAGTACAAAGCGGCGATACGCTGATTGGTACTGCTAACCGCTTTGGTCTATCGGTGACTCAGTTGGCAACCTACAATAATTTGAGTAGTAGAGCGGATTTACTACGCGGTCAAAAGCTATGGCTGATACCAGGTAAGGTGACTGCGCCAGTGACCACGCCTGCCGCTCCCTCGACCAAGCCAAGTAAATCAAGCACGGCTACTAAGAACTATAAAGTAAAAGCGGGCGATGGCTTGATTGCTCTCGCACGTCAGTTCAATGTTTCAACTGATACACTTGCCAGCCTCAATAATATGAGCACTACAAGCTCACTATATGTTGGTCAAACTCTAAAAGTACCTGCAAGTGTCGATTTCGATGCAGCAAACACCTCAAGCTCTAGTAGCCGTAACAGTAGCTCAAGTTCGGTGGCAACCACCAATTACAAAGTAAAATCTGGCGATACTTTGATCGGCATTGCCAATAGCGTAGGTATCAGTCCAGCTGAGCTTGCGGCGGTGAATAGCAACTTTGATGCAAAAGCACGCTTACAACGTGGTCAAACCATCAAAGTACCCGTGTCTAAAGGATTGGTTGATCGTCAGCTAAATGATAAAACTGTCAGTTATAAAGTAAAATCAGGCGATACGTTAACAGGCGTGGCTCAACGTTATAATATCGGTCTTAGTGACTTGGCAACAGCGAACAACCTGAAAACCAACTCTAATTTGATACTCGGTCGTACGATTACGATTCCTGCCAGTGGCAGCGTTGTAGCGACCTCTAGTAGCAGTAATCAAAGCAGTAGTTCGGCTAGTAGCACTGCCGCAACTAGCACAGCGAGCAGTGGCAAAAAATTGGGCAACACCGAGAGCTATAAAGTTAAATCAGGTGATGGTTTGATTGCTTTGGCACGTCAATTTGGTGTTTCGATAGACGATTTGGCTGCCACCAACGATCTCGCGACTAATGCCCAGTTGCAGCGTGGACAAACGCTTAAAGTACCAAAGCTCACAGTGAGCTACACCGTTGGGTCAGGAGACAGTTTGATTGGCTTAGCACGTAAATATGGCGTCTCTACGCAAGAATTGGCTGAAATGAATAATATCGCGGCGGATACGATGCTACAGCGCGGTCAGCGCTTGACCGTACCTAATCGTTAAGAGTAAGTTGCTTAGTGAAATAATAGCTAAGTAAATACGATTAAGACAGATCATTCTGCACAAAAAAGCTGCTCTTTATAAGAGCAGCTTTTTTTATCTGTGACATTCAATTCTCAAAATATTTAATAATATTTATCAACTAAACGGTTTGAGTTTTGATAGTTTCAAGATAACTTCTAATATTGCTAACATAATGCATCGCTTGACCATAACGACTATTGGCAGCTTTATTATCAGCTAAGTACGCATAAACGTTCGCCCAGTTTTTATCATCAATACCTTGATCTCGCAGTTTACGCTGAATACTCTTTACTGCATTTGGTCCCATGTTGTAGCCGGCAAGCGCAAACCAAATACGATCTGTCTTTGGCACATCAGCAAAGTCATCTTTCATTTGCTCTAAATAACGCGCGCCGCCGCCGATACTTTGGTAGGGATCGACGCGATCTGAGACGCCCATTGCTTTGGCTGTATTATTGGTCAACATCATGAGACCACGCACACCCGTTGGCGATACAGCATTGGCATCAAGGTGTGATTCTTGATAACCCATGGCCACCAATAATTCCCAATCATGATTATAATTGCGTGCTTGCTCTTCAAAAGACGATTGATAATCAGGCAGTTTTTCGGTCAACGTTTTTTGGAAATGATCTTGGCTATAGGCGTCTTTCAGCAAGTTTTGATTGTAAAAGGCAGCAAGTTTTTGTGTGTTTTTCAGCTTAATGCTGTCACATAAAAAGTAACTGGCTTTTTGTGATAATGGGTCATTGGATGAATTGAACGTCCAACTGACTTTTGGATGTAAACCATTCTTTGTTAAGCTGGCGTCATAGCCGCAACTGATGTTGATAGACGATAAGTTAAACTTGCTCTTTAACTGCGTACTGGCCGTTGTTAATGCCATGTCTACCTCGCCCGATCTCAACGCCTTTAGGGCAGTTTCTTCATTGGCATACGCTTTTAGATCGATATCAACGCCAAGCTCGTCAGCATAAGTACGTACCAAATCAAAACCAAAGCCATGTTGAAAACCGTCAGTCGCAAAATAAGTGCTGTCACCGGGGACGGCAGCGATGGTTAACGTGCTTTCTAGCATGACGTTATCATAGGCTGGCACTGGCGCACGCATCGTCGTCAGACTCTCAGCAGGTAAAGAGAGAAGGGCAATACTAGAAACTTGCGCCAGCTTTTTGGTTCTAGAAAAACGACTCGATGTCGTCGGGGTAACGGATGAAACGATGTTACTTTTAGTGTTCGGTAGGCGTTTAGATGGACGCAGTAAATAAGAAATACGGCGTCTAGCCCCTTGCGCAGATACTTTCACACGATAAGTAATACGCTGCATGGATGTCTCCTGATTTTAGCCATCCTGCTTACCGTAAAACGCTTATGAGTGTATGCTTATAAAGTAGCCATACATCGATGTTGCATTTTAGACAACCACGCACTTCTTAATAAGATAAGTGCGTCGTCATCTTGTTTAATAATAGTGCCGCTAATGAATTTTTATCAGATGTAGCGGTGCAGTTTTTAATTAGCTGGTTATCTACTGGCGTATTCGGCGTATCAGGTAAGAGGGCTAAAAAATCTCTCAAAATATCAATATAAAACATCGATATAAAGTATCAATACAAAATGATGAACGCACAACACCGCGAAGGATATAAATCGGATGATTCCTTCATCGATGCATAGATAGGGCTAAGAATAAAACAACTATATATTAAACATAGGTAAGGTCATGAACTAAGTTATTGAGACAAAACATAGAATGTTCGGGGTGCTTATGCACTCAGCTTTTCTATGCTGATATTAATAACCATAGCCTCTTTAAATCATTTGTAATAGAGTCAACAGTGATTAATTTTTTGTCCAGCAATAAGGGTAAGCAAGTCGCTATTTTCATTACTAATAAAGAAATGATAGAAAATTTACTCAAACATTCTATCAATCAAGCGGTTGCTAACCCAGTATCGCGACACTTAAATCAAGATAGACCATGCTGCTGAAAATATATCACGCACAGTGTGTCTATTAGTAAACCGTCCAAAATCTCGCTATCTATATGACCTCAATAGCTATACAACATAGCGAGATTTTAGGCGGTTATACTCATTTAAGTACCATAACCGGAAGCTGTAATAAATGGGAAGCCTCATGACAAGACATTCTTTCTTCGGATATTAATATGCGGATATTCCTTGGATTATTCAAGTGTGGTTAAGAAATTAGCGATAAAACTTAACAATTGGGCTATAAACGGTTAAAAAGGCCCTTATTATTGATACACTATTGAAAATTGCAGCAGCAAAAATTATGCATATTGGACAACTATACTGATTATTATTAGCCTTGTTTTCTGAAAATTATTCTAAATTTAGATAGCTATGAGTAGAGTTGAGGACACAGCCTAAGCAGGATTATCAATATCTACAAAGGTCACGGGTATGCCAAATGCTTGAGAAACTATGTGACCGAGTGCTTGAATACCGCCGCGTTCTGTCGCGTGATGTCCACAAGCGAAATAATCAATGCCCAGCTCACGGGCAATATGGGTGGTACGTTCTGATATTTCGCCAGAGATAAAGGCGTCACAGCCCATCAATGCAGCTTGCTCGATCATATCCTGTGCGCCGCCCGTACAAATGCCCACGTGTTCGATAATTCTGTTATCATCGATATGAGCGCTTGTACTATTCGGTGCGCTATAATTGGCAGAGATATGCAATGGCAATCGTCCTAGCGTCTGAGTAATGTGAGTAATGAGGCTTTGAGCATTTTGCGGGGTACAAGTGGCGATATTACCCACTGGGTGCGACTCACTAGGGTATAAAGCGCCGATAACGGTCATGTTTAATGCGTCAGCCAGCTTGGCATTATTACCAATGACAGGATGGGCATCGAGCGGCAGATGATAACCAATCAAAGAGATACCATGCTGCATAAGTTTACGGATACGCTGACCTTTCATACCAGTGATGGGAGCAGGTTCGCCTTTCCAAAAATAACCATGATGCACCATAATGGCGTCTGCATTGTCAGCAATCGCCGCATCAATCAACGCCTCACAAGCCGTTACACCAGTGATGATTCGTTTGATAGGTCGACCCCCATCTACTTGTAAACCATTAGGGGCATAATCTTTAAAAGCATCTGCTGATAAATAGTCATCACAGAATGTGGTCAGTGCTTGAACGGTAATGGCGGTATTTGAGGGCTCGGTTGAGATATTGTGTGTGGTCATGGTCTTCCCTTATAATTGATTCAGTGGGGCAAGCATTTATAGCTAAGATGTGGCTTTTGATAATGAGTATTTTAACATGTGGCTACAGTAGGATAGACAATCCTACTCACTGAAATGGTACACGATACGTTACAACTGGGTAGTATTGGCGGTTATAATTTATACATGTAAGCTTGCCGTATAGATAGTGCAAAAAAATAACCATCTAGTGGGCTGTAAACGTTTGATAAATGCTGCTCAATGCGTCCTAATATATACCATGCTTCTCACCTTATTCATCTTCGTCTGTTTGTATCAAATTTATAGAGGTTTTATATGTCGTCATCTCGGAACACCAGCAGCAAGGCGTCTGTATTAAAATGGTTACCTTGGGTTTTATTGCTAGTCGTGATTGCCGCATTTATTTGGTTGTTTGCGAGTATGAAGACGGCATCGGAGCAGGCATGGGAGCCGCCCAGAACCACGCCTGCTGAGCAGCAAGCGTCAGCACCTGTTTCTGATACACCCGCAGCGATTTCTTCTTATCATAATGCGGTTGCTCGCGCCTCACGATCAGTCGTGAATATCTACACCACGCAAACGATGGCAGAGCATCCTTATATGAATGATCCTGTGTTGCGCCGCTTTTTTGAGTTCCATGGTGCACCGTCAGAAGAGCAGGGCAATACCAATTTAGGCTCTGGGGTGATTGTCTCAGAAGATGGCTATATCGTTACCAATGCTCATGTGATCGAAAAAGCCGATGAAATTACGGTCGCCTTTAATGATGGTCGTAAGAGCCGCGCTAGAATCGTTGGCACAGATCCAGACAGTGATTTGGCAGTGATTAAAGTAGATATGACCGGTTTAGCACCACTTGGTTTCCGTAAAGAACCTATCCGAGTTGGCGATGTCGCATTAGCGATTGGTAATCCGTTCGGTGTCGGGCAAACGGTAACGCAAGGAATTATCTCAGCAACAGGACGTACTGGGCTTGGGGTCAACAAGTTTGAAGACTTTATCCAGACCGATGCAGCGATTAACCCAGGTAATTCGGGCGGCGCACTCGTTGATGCTTATGGCGAATTAATTGGTATTAATACGGCCATTTACTCACGCTCTGGCGGCTCTATGGGTATCGGTTTTGCTATTCCTACCGCTATCGTTGAGCAAGTGATGAATGCCATTATCAAAGATGGTAAGGTGAGCCGTGGTTGGTTGGGGATTGAGATACAGTCACAGTTACGTGACCCAACGCAGCTTGAAACCTCAACTGGGGTAGAAGTGCTTAATGTCGTTCCTAAGAGTCCTGCTGCTAAGAGTGGTCTGCGTATAGGCGATATTATTTTGACGATTGACGGCGTCGAGATGACAGATGCCAATACCTTGATTCAGTATGTCGCTCGTAAAGCACCGAATACCACGCTGAATGCGCAAATATTACGTCGTGGCAAAAATGCCCAAGTCAAAATACTGTTAGAAGAGCGTCCAGCGCAAGAGCCGATGGAACGTCCAGTCGTGATTCTTGATGAAAATGTTGGTGGTATAGAAGATCCAAATCTACAAGGTGAGAGACAAGACGTGCCGATGATGTCAGAAGCCGAGCGCGACCGTATGCGTGAAGAGCTGTTGCAGCTGTTTGAAAGAGATGGCGCGCCCTTATAAGGTCATTCTTCATCACATAAAGCTTAATCAAAATAAGCTTAATCAAAATGGCTTGAACGATTTATAGACAGTAAAAAAGCACGTTATCTTCAAGATAACGCGCTTTTTGTTTCGAATTTTTTAGCACTATTTTGGTTGATATTACTCTATAGTAGGCTCGTGATTGATATAAATTACACCCTGTACACGGCAACAGCAGGGCAGTATCTCGTCTTCATCAATCATGGCAAGGGGCGCAAACGGATAGTCAATGACGTGTGAGCTGGCGATACGCTTTATTCGGCAACTGCCACAATAGCCTTCCTTACATTGATAATTGATATCATGTCCGGTGCGTAGCAATCCATCAAGCAAGCTTTCGTCATCATGCAAGTAAAATTGTTTCTTACTCGTCATTACCCAAGTCATAGTTTTATCCTGTTTGTTTCCCTATCATTCTGCACTTTCTAAACTATAGTCAATCCTATATAAGCCAGATACGGTGTCAGGCTCGCTTAGTCTACTATTTGTAGCACTTTCGCTCGCCTTCCTTGTATCCAAATTATATTGAAACGACTATATACTCTTTCAAAAACTATTTTTTAAATGAACACATAAGCTCTAAAGCTCAAAGTCATCAAAATCACTGTCTGATAAGTCTGAATCAATCTGACCCACCAAGTATGAGCTGATTTCCGTCTCTTGTGGGGCAACTTGTACGTTGTCAGATGACAACCATGTGTTAATCCACGGGATTGGGTTTGATTTAGAATTCGGGAATGCGACTGGTAAGCCAACCGCTTCCATACGTAAATTGGTGATGTATTCGATATATTGGCACAGAATATCTTTATTGAGACCAATCATTGAGCCGTCTTTGAACAGATAGCCTGCCCATTCTTTTTCTTGCTCAGCCGCTTTACGGAATATCTCGATGCTTTCTTCGTAGCACTCTTTGGCAATGTCGACCATCTCAGGATCATCACGACCGATGCGCATGAGATTCAAAATATGCTGCGTGCCCGTTAAATGTAGCGCCTCATCACGAGCAATCAATTTAATAATCTTGGCATTACCTTCCATCAGCTTACGCTCGGCAAAGGCAAACGAGCAAGCGAATGACACATAAAAGCGAATGGCTTCTAAGACGTTGACTGCCATCAAGCACAAGTAAAGCTGCTTTTTCAGCGATTTTAAATCGACGGTAATTTGCTTGCCATTGATCGTGTGCGTGCCTGCACCGTATAGGTTGTATAGCGATGAGTTATAATACAAGTCATCGTAGTACTTGGCGATGTCCGCCGCGCGCTCTAGGATATGATCGTTTTGCATGATGTCATCAAAGACGATAGCAGGGTCATTGATAATATTACGAATGATATGGGTATAGCTGCGCGAGTGAATGGTCTCAGAAAACGTCCACGTCTCAATCCATGTCTCAAGCTCAGGAATCGATACCAGTGGCAGTAGCACGACGTTTGGGCTACGACCTTGGATAGAATCGAGTAGCGTTTGATACTTTAGGTTACTGATAAAGATATGCTGTTCGTGTGACGACAGATTGCCATAATCCATACGATCACGTGATACATCGACTTCTTCTGGACGCCAAAAGAACGACAACTGCTTTTCGATCAATTGCTCAAAGATAGGGTGCTTTTGTTGGTCGTAACGCGCCACGTTGACCGGATTACCAAAAAACATCGGCTCTGTTAGCGCATTGTTTGGCGTTTGGGAAAAAATCGAATAAGTCATGGGACTGCCTTTATCATTGATATGGTTATTAAGTTATAGGGTTTTGACTAGATTTGGTTTGATTGGATGGGATTATATTACAAGTTCTCTAAAGATATCTGTTCTGACGTCTGTCCATCATTCATATACGCTTTAAATATCTCACTCAGCTCACTATCGTCCAAACCCTCCAATTCATCGATCGCACTCTTACGCAGCGCACTCAAGCCATCATCATCTGATAGTTGCTGCATTTCTTTCTGTACGTCTTTTTTAGTCGCTCTCTTTACTGGTTTTTTCAATACTTTTGTAGCGACTTTCTTTAATGCTTCTGGTTTTGCTGCTGTGCCTTCGCCTAATTGCTCACGGACGTCTGCGATGTCGACTTCCACTTGTACGATATGCGAGCCACCATCGTTTAGGTCTGAAAATACATTTGGGATAAACAAACCACCGTCTTTGATGATTGCGGTATATTGCACATGACCTCCATCGTTTTAGTTCTGTCTGTATGTTTTAATTATAACAGTAGCCAATCCCGCCTACCGCTTGTATCTGCTTTGCCGTCAGCAGGATAGTTGCTACAGAATTTGCGAAAATGCAAATTCTCTTGCGCTCGGACGAAGCAGTGCTTCGTGATTTCCTCGCTCAGGGCTAAAAAGCCTTGCTAGGGCGTCTTTCTTTGTCCTTAACGACTCTTCCGTTTGGGCGTAATTTGTAGGGTGCGCCTCGCGCACCTTTAAACTATATCACCGGTGCGCTGGGCGCACCCTACAACTATCTATGTTTCGATTATAGTAATTCAGTTGGCTTAACAATTATCAATTCATATGCATCTAAGCCTTTCTTGATAAAAAGTTCTGGAGTATTCTCTTCTTTTATTCCTTCCATCATTAGTAGTGCCTTAGCTTGTTCAAAAGCTTTTCCTAATGAAATCCCAAAGCCTATAGCAGAATAAAACTGAGAGGAAAAAATTCGAGCAGCGTTATCACCTATAGTGGTATTCATTCCAATGGCAGCTTCTACATGCTCAACTACTGATCTTGCCTGATTGTGAGAGTAACATGTATTAAAAAATACTAATCTAATAGTATTTGATGAAGCCATCATAGTCTGTACTATAGCTTCTTTACTAATTAGTTTAGCCTTGCCTTCAGCATCTTGAAATACGATTTCATCTGAATTTGAACCGTGACCACTAAAGTGTACTACTGTTGGATTAAGCTCATTAATAGCTTGTAGAACATCCATTGGTTGTACTGCCCATCTACTTTCAAATAAGACTGAGTCGCGAAATTTTGTTTTACGAATCATTTCTTTGATTGAGCGTGCCTCTTCATCAAGTCTTAATTGCTGAACATCTATAGGATTTGAAGCTAGGAATAGAACATTGATTTTTTCTGGGAGGTTTTGAAGTGTTTTTATACTAGCAGTCATTTTTTCATGTACTCCCTCGTGTTCAAAAAGTGTTGTTTTTATCTCATTTAGGTTTGACAACTGTTCTTTTTGCTTACTCTTACTTTCATTTTCTTGTGCTCTAACTAGCTTTTTTTCTTCATCAAAAATTTGCTTGTTTTTACTACTTATTTTCTTTTCGTAATCTACAATTTTTTTATCTATAAATAAAATTTGACTCCTAAATCTATCTATATCGCGAATTTTAGATTTTGCCGTACTGACAATTTTCGTTTTAGACAAAGCTAGAGATGTGGAGTTGATTTTACTATTTAGAGCATTTGTTTTTAATTGCTCTCTATTCTTAAGTTGCATTAAATTCTGCAACTCTTTTCTTTTACGCTGGATATTTCGCTGGTAATTATCTATCGATGACATTAAGAACCCTCCGTTATTATTCAATATGACACGAAGACTACTAATAGTAGTTTTGCAAATAGCTTTTAACGAACTTCATTAGCATAATCGATTAGAAAATAGCAAACAGCGGATTTAACCTAAAAGCCAAACCCGCCATCCATCAAAATCTAAACCTAGATCTTACATGCCCCACCAGCACAATCATCTTCCATATCCGCTTGGGCATCGTTCGCACCATCACGAGTGTTATGATAATACAACGTCTTCACGCCAAGCTTATACGCGTTTAGCAGATCTTTAAGCAATATCTTCATTGGTACACGGCCGCCTTCATAACGAACGGGATCGTAGTTGGTATTGGCAGAGATACTTTGATCGACGAATTTCTGCATGACAGCGACCAGCCTTAGGTAACCGTCATTGTTTGGCATTTGCCATAGTAGCTCATACTGATTTTTTAGCTTATCAATCTCAGGCACGACTTGCTTTAAGATGCCATCTTTTGACGCTTTGATAGAGACCAGACCACGTGGTGGCTCGATACCGTTGGTCGCGTTGGCGATCTGACTAGAGGTCTCAGACGGCATCAAGGCGGTTAGGGTAGAGTTGCGCAGACCGTGCTCAGTGATCTCGCCACGTAGCGTTTCCCAATCGAGATGTAGCGGCTCTTGGCAGATTTTATCTAAGTCTTTTTTATAGGTATCAATCGGCAGGATACCTTGTGAGTAGGTGGTCTCATTGAACGCAGGGCACGCGCCTTGCTCTTTTGCCAATTTGTTTGACGCTTTCAAGAGATAGAATTGCAATGCTTCAAACGTTTGATGCGTTAGACCAAGCGCGCTGTCATCTGAATATCGCACGCCATTTTTAGCTAAGTAATAAGCATAGTTAATCACGCCCACACCGAGCGTACGACGACGCATGCTGCCGTTTTGAGCCGCTTTTACTGGATAGTCTTGATAGTCGAGCAGGGCATCAAGCGCACGGACGATTAGCTCGGCTGGCTCTTCGATATCGCTGACGTTGTCGACTTTACCTAAGTTGACCGCTGATAGTGTACAAAGCGCGATTTCGCCTGCTTCGTCATTGATGTTATCAAGTGGCTTGGTCGGTAGGGCGATTTCCATACATAGGTTTGACTGGCGAATCGGCGCAACAGTTGGGTCAAATGGGCTATGAGTGTTGCAATGATCGACGTTTTGGATATAGATACGACCGGTACTGGCACGCTCTTGCATCATCAAGCTAAACAAATCAGCGGCTGGGATTTGACGGCTACGAATGCTTGGGTCATTCTCGTACTTGGTGTATAACTCTTCGAACTTGTCTTGATCTTCAAAGAACGCATCATACAAGCCAGGGGTGTCACCGGGTGAGAATAGCGAGATGTCTTGACCTTTGATTAGGCGAGTGTACATCGTTTTATTTAGCTGTACACCATAATCCATATGACGCACACGGTTGTCTTCGACACCGCGGTTGTTTTTGAGTACCAGTAATGACTCAACTTCTAAATGCCATAGTGGGTAGAACAATGTCGCAGCACCGCCACGGACGCCACCTTGTGAACAGCATTTAACCGCCGTTTGGAACAGTTTATAGAATGGGATGCAACCGGTATGCTGTGCTTCGCCGCCACGGATAGGGCTACCAAGGGCGCGGATGCGACCTGCGTTGATGCCGATACCAGCGCGCTGTGACACATAGCGTACGATGGCGCTAGTGGTGGCGTTGATAGAGTCTAGGCTGTCACCACATTCAATCAATACGCATGAGCTAAACTGACGCGATGGGGTACGCACGCCTGCCATGATAGGTGTTGGTAGTGAGATTTTGAATTGCGAGGTCGCATCGTAAAAACGCTTTACGTAGTCCAAACGATCTGACTTGTCATAACGGCTAAACAAACACATACCAACCAGCATGTATAAGAACTGCGGGCTTTCAAAGACGGTCTTATTAACGCGGTCTTGGACGAGGTATTTACCTGCCATTTGCTCAACGGCGGCATAAGCAAGGTTCATATCGCGCCAGTGATCAAGATATGCTTCTAATTCATCAAACTCAGCACGACTATAATCAGCTAGGATATGCTGATCATATTTACCAGCGTCGGTCAGTTTTTTGACATGATCATAAAGGTGCGGCGGGGTGAATTTATTGTAAGCAATTTTACGCAGATGGAAAATCGCCAAACGCGCAGCCAAATACTGATAATCAGGCGTATCTTCAGAGATAAGATCTGCTGCTGATTTGATGATGGTCTCGTGAATATCGCGAGTCTTGATACCTTCATAAAACTGAATGTGCGACTTTAGCTCAACTTGCGACACAGACACATTATCCAAATTGTGAGCTGCCCACTCGATTACCTTATGAATTTTATCCAAATCAATAAGCTCTAATCGTCCGTCACGTTTGGTCACTTTGATTTTGTCGATGTGTGTCATGTTGCCCTCTTAAGTTGATAACTTGGTAATTATTTATAATGTTGCTTATAGTGATGCTGCACAGTCAGTAAACGGCAGACGTTCTTTATAATGCTACGATGCTTGCGCCGCGATAGGTGTTTTTTTAGGCAAAAATCTACCGCTACTCATAGTGACAATTAAATTCACTGAGTACTACATATAGCGTGTTTATTAGTAGGTAGGCACAATATAGCGGGAAAATTTTGAAAATACTATATTGATTTTAGGATCAAACTATGTTGCTGTGAGGTTGTGCTGTGTCCAGATTTTAGCAAAGGACGATGGGGTAAGGGTTAGACGCGATTGACTCAAATAATAAGTTTTTTGTAAAAATCGTATGATCATTTGCTTTTCATTCGCGAGTAAATGACCCACCAATAAGGGGACATAGAACAATAATAATGAGGGCGCAGATTGTACAGCAAACCACAAAAAATCGCCACCCGTATGTGATTAATAGCGAGTGACGATTTCGACGGAAAAGCGGCTGGCTTTTTTTAAACGACAATTATCTGCTTATACGACCAAACGAACTGTTTTGGCAGCGTCGAGTGAGGCATACAGCACATTGACCTGATCGGCTGCTGTAAGATATAGATTGACCCGTGCTGAATGGAAGCGACCGGTTTTAGACGGTTTCACTTCTATCGAGGCCAAATCAAAATCAGGGAACTGACTGCCCAAGATAAGCTTCACTTCGTTGAGTAAGTTCTCACGCTCGCCTTCATGACCAATGATGCTAAGTGGATAGTTCATTGGAAAGTCCCAAAGCTCAGGATTTTGAATATCCGTTCTTTTGCCTGTGATCACACCTTGATTGGGCGTTAGGTTGGTCATTTTTACTGATTTTTCATTTGTTGGTGCCTGATTGTTGTTTTGATTGGTGCTGTCTTTTGGATCGTCAGTCATGATGTGCGCCTCGCTTTATTAAATGTTAGCTATTAGCATAAGAGCTTTATTCACCATTTATAGTGGCACTCGACTTATAATTCAAGTGCTAAAATGGCAATGACAGTATGCTATGGATCACTGTGATCTGTCATAACTTTTGCTCAGTCATCCATGCTAATCAAATGCTAGTACACACAGCAGCTCATTTTTTATAAGCACAAACAGCGACATAATCCCCACGGTCGTAGCCTTCGATGACTTCTTGTACTTTGTCATTGGCATACATAGGATGGGTGAGTAAGGTTTGTGCATACTCAAAATCGACGAAACCATTGGCTTGCATCAGCGCGATTTTTTCATCAGAGGTGCGCCAATTTGCTGATTTAACCAGCTCAATAGGATAGGGGTCAGCAGGAGAGATGTGCGCAAGCAGCGGATGCTCCCAAGTATTTAATGAGCTGGCCAAATTATATAAGCTCGCAAAACCGCTTTCTTTTGGCACATCGATAACAATCAATTTTCCGCCCGTTTTTAAGGCATCAAATGCCTTTTTAATACAGATATCCAAATCGTTGATGTAGCTGACACTGCCGTTAAACATGATGATATCAAACTTATTTGGCTCAATTTCGCAAGTCTCGGCAGGACTAATATCCACTTGTAAGCCGCGCTTTTTAGCGATTTCAGCCATGTCTTTTGAAGGCTCAATGCCGTGCTTGACATGGATATCATAATCCTGTGCCAATAGTGACTCAAACAGTCCACTACCGCAGCCGATAGACAATATCTCACTGTCCTTATCTAAGAAATGAGCGACCAGTTTTAGCTCACTGGTCAGTAAGTTTTGGTTGTCAAAAAACCAGCTGTCATACGCGCTTGCGTGTTCATCGAATGCTGCCATGGTGTCTCTCCTTGAGTATTTTTTGTTGTATCGTTAATCCACTATAAAAGAGTGACAGCGTTCATCTGCACTCGGTTGCTTTATCACTCTTTTAAATTAAATCAATTATATTGAATAGTACGTGACGTTAAATTTTCTATAAAGCTAGCACCTGGCATAGGGGTTAGGACAGATCAAGCGCTTGTTGCCAAAAATTTACTTCCATACGTGAAGCAGTATTAAATAACTGTTGGAATTTGTCTGCCTGAGCAGGGCTAGCCTGTACTAGTAGCGTGTTGATCTGCGCTTCATTCTGCGCGGTAATCGCTTGAAATTCGTCACTGGCAAAGACATCAATCCATGGCTGGTAAGGATTGTCCGCGACAAAACCTTGTTCTTTAATGCGTTTGCCAATTTCGCCATAACCCATCAAACAAGGAGCAATCGCCGCATAAAGCTCAGCCAATGAGCCTGACATCGCAGCGTCTAATAGGTAGCGGCTATAGGCAATGGTCACAGCAGATTCAGGAGCGCTTTCTACTTCTTTAAGTGGGATGTCCCACTCATGACATAAATCGAGATACATGCCAATTTCCATATCGAGCATGGCGTTGATGCCTGCTTGACCGACTCGCATTTGTGCCAGCGTATCACTCTTATACACGCTCAACGCCATCACACGGGTATAGTGAATAAGATATAAATAGTCTTGCACAAGGT
Source organism: Psychrobacter sp. TWP2-1-2 (assembly GCF_049896785.1). Taxonomy (NCBI): domain Bacteria; kingdom Pseudomonadati; phylum Pseudomonadota; class Gammaproteobacteria; order Moraxellales; family Moraxellaceae; genus Psychrobacter; species Psychrobacter sp. TWP2-1-2. Next base: position 42,180 of record NZ_JAFCVA010000016.1, read on the forward strand.
AGTGACGAAAGCTGTCAGGGGCGAGCGTACCTGCCGTTAGCTGTTTGACAAAATCATGTTGGATGTAGTCAGCCCATGTGGGGCAATGGTGGCGTAACGTTTGGTAGTTCATAGTATTCACTTACTGTTATAAAATGCGCGAGTAAGCAAAGAGTAGGAGGTGATAAGTAAGCAGGCACAAAAAAACCTTACCAAATTATGTGAATAAACTGGCAAGGCTTGCTTAGCAATGTATGCTTAAGAGGTGTGCTATAAAATGTCACGCTTGTTTCCTACGTCAGTGCTAACTGCATCAGGTTCGCGGGTAACTCTCAGCCATGATTTTGAATTGTAGTTAAAGCATCAAAAATCAAAGCACCCCGACAAGGTTTATTTTTCAGAAATAAATATAAAGTTTACATAAGTTTAAACTGCTCGTACTTAAGCAATCGGCCCTATGGTAGACGAATTCAGTCATCATTAGCAAGTGATGCGCAAAAAACCATGAATAAAGGTTGTCTTGCAAGCGTAAATAGGCAAGATTTTACCTTCTATTAAGCTGGTCAAGTACCACGATAATGGCGAGAGAAAGCACTATTTTCAAATGCATTTTTTATTCATAAACGCTCTACTATTGCCTATATTATTTAGCTACCCGACGGTAGAGTATATAAAAAATATCTCATAAATTAAGTCAATATGTTTATGGGGCACTGTCTCATTTAGCATTGATTGCTTTATGATTTATAGGCGTTCAGCTAAGAGGCTATGGTAAATAACCATTGATAGGAGTGATCTCAGGCGGAATATCTGCCTCTTCTAGTGCTTCTCGCAGATTGATCTCGATAGTACGCGACAATGCAGTCAGGGGTAGTTTGTTGGCGGCTAAGCCGAAAGGCTCTTCTAGCTCTTCACTGAGGGCATCCAAACCAAAAAAGGTATAAGCGATCACGGCACAAATCAGTGGGGTCACCCAACCGAGCGAGGCCACCAAGCCAAAAGGCAACATGATGCAATACAGATAGGTCGTGCGATGGACCAGCAGCATATAAGCAAACGGCAGCGGTGTATTATGAATGCGCTCGCAGGCCGCCAATACAATGGTCATAGACGTCAGGCGCTCGTCCATATTCTGTATGACTTGTTCTGATACCAGCCCTTGACGCCGAATGTCGCCGAGCTGCTTACCCATGAGGCGCATGATGTAATCAGGTAGATTGCGCGCTTGGCGCATACTATCATGGTGTTTTGATGCGACAAAAGGCTCGACATCATGCCAAGGTGACGATCCGCGCAGGCGATGGCGCACAGCATGCGCAAAAGCAATGGTCAGGTAAACCATCGTTCGCCCAGTCTCGCGCCCATTTTCGGTATCAGCATCTATAAAAGAAAGCACTTGACGGGTTAAGCTACGCGCATCATATACCAACTGACCCCAAAGTCCTCGAGCTTCCCACCAGCGTTGATAACTGGCATTGTTGCGAAAACCAAGAAATAGCGACAACGCGATTCCTAGCAAGGTAAAAGGAGCCATACCATAATAAGGAAAAGAGTCAGGAAGCCAGTGCTGAATAATTGTTATAAGTGTGCTGAGAAGCGCGATCAGCAAAATTTGCGGATAAATTTTTGGAATGACAGAGCCGTGCAGGGTAAAAAGTATCTTGAGAGCGTTTGGGGTTTGCCGGACAATCATGGTGTTTCCTAGCGGTGGTACGTATATATTTCTAGCATAGTATATAGTGTAAGATTGCATTATAGGATAAAAACCTACTAATTTTTCACTCTGATGAATGTGTCAGAATTTGATGGTTTTGTAGCTCTTGATAAAAAATAGATAGAACGTATATGGTTTTATCTATACATCATGGTCAGGCTAATGAAGGGTACTTCCTTATAAAAAATTTGGAACTTATATGTTGAATTATATTGAAGTGGATAGACAGTTTTCAGCTGTTTCTAAAGATAAAGATGATTTGCAAGATATTGAAAATTACCTCAAATTTAATACTGGACAGTCTGAATCATGGGATTTAATTTTAAGTGAGTATCGTTGTGTTGTACTCGCTGAAGCAGGCGCAGGAAAAACGATTGAGTTCAGGGAAAGAGCTTCTTTGATGAAGAGTAAAGGGGAGTATGCATTTTTTATTAGAATTGAAGATATTGATCGTCATTTTTATGAAAGCTTTGAAGTTGGCGATGAGGAGGCGTTCGATAGTTGGTTAGATTCAGATGAAGAAGCATGGTTTTTTCTAGACTCTGTAGATGAAGCCTTACTTACCAGTCCAAGAGCATTCGAAAGAGCAATACGGTATTTTGCCAAAGCGATTAAGAGAGGTCAACTTAGAGCACACATATATATTTCTAGTCGACCTTATAGCTGGAGAGCAAAGACTGATCAAGAATTAATGGATGAGGTTTTGCCACTAAAGGGCAGTGATTGTCAAGAAGGGTCTACTAGTAAGGATAAAAAACCTCCTAGTACGCTTAAAGTTTATAGCTTACGTCCTCTGGATAGAGAAAAAATCGCTGCATACTGTGGTAATCATCCCAACCATAAGACACTTATCAAATAGAATTAAGCTGCGTGGTTTAGTTTCTGCATTGGCGTAAAACCGCCATTGCCCATATTCGGGCGCTCGTGGTTGTAGTGATATA
>NZ_JAFCVA010000017.1:0-39904 GCF_049896785.1 Psychrobacter sp. TWP2-1-2
GTTCCCATGTATTATCGGTGAGCACTGTTCTTGCCATAATTTAGAGAGCCCTGTTTGAAATAGTCTCTTTATTTTAAAGCCTTTATACTTACTTTTACAGATTAGGGACACGCCCTAGTCCAGTCAATTTTTACTTAGGTTTCGATGAGCAACAGATACCGTCGCATGTATTGGCTGAAGTCTCTAATACACCATGGGATAAGCGCCATTATTATGGGTTTACACTCAATGGTGCGAATACTGAATTTTGTCATAATAAAGATTTTCATGTCTCACCTTTTAACCCGATCGATCAGCTATATCGTTGGCAAGTTAAGGTAAAAAAGCAGCCGGATAATTGCTTGCAAGTTCATATTGCTATTGATATCAGCGATGAGCGCGGTGAGGTATTAAAAACGGGTATAAAAATGGCTGGCGTTCCAATGACCGCCACAACGATTCGCAATAGTTTGCGAAAAAACCCGCTAATGAACATGACCTCTGTAACCCGTATTTATTGGCATGCTTTCAAGCTTTATGCGATTAAAAAAGTGCCTTATATTCATTATGATGAAAAACTGGCCGATAGCCAACAGAACAAAGCACCGACTCCAAAAGATATTCTTTGATAGCTACAGGGCTAACGATCAGCCAAAGAAATTTATCAGCTTAACGCTTAAGCATAGAGCATTTAAACAAGGATGAATATACGATGTCAGCACGACCAACCGACCGAGCACCCGTTTCGACATTAGGAAAATTGACCGCACAGATGAGTAAGGTCGTCAATGAGAGCGCCATTTTTCAGCCCGTCAGTGCGGGAATGAATCAATTGGCAAGAAAACTCATCTTTCGCGCATTAGCGCATATCCAGTTTGGTAGCCTGACTATAGTCGAAGCATTCGATGAGCAAGCACCTAATACCGTTAGCTTCGGTAAAGTATCCGATAGTGTCGCGAGCAGCTCGGCAGTGGGTCGCCATTCACTACACGTTACCTTGATGATTCATGATCCTACTGTCTATCGGCAGCTGTTGCTTGGCGGCTCTATTGCGCTAGCAGACAGCTATATCAATGGTGAGTGGGATACGGACGATTTGACAGGGCTGATTCGGTTGGCAGCGCGTAACTTGGCGGTGTTGAATAAATTAGAAAATCGCTTTGCAGGTGTGAGTAAGGCGTTTGAAAAAGCGAAGCATCGGCTACGCAGCAATGATCAGTCTGGTGCCAAGTCCAATATTTTAGCGCATTATGACTTGGGCAATGATATGTATCAGCGGTTTTTGGACGATACGATGATGTATTCAGCGGCAGTCTATCGTACGCCTGATGTATCACTGAGCGCAGCGCAGCAGCATAAACTGGCGCTCATTTGCCAGCGATTACAATTGACGCCTGATGATCATGTGATAGAAATTGGCACAGGGTGGGGCGGTTTTGCTATTTATGCCGCCACACATTATGGCTGTCACATAACGACGACGACCATCTCTGATGCCCAGTATGATGAGGCGCAGCGCCGAGTCGATGCGGCAGGACTGTCTGATAACATTACCCTGCTGAAGCAAGACTATCGTGAGCTGACAGGGCAGTACGACAAGCTAGTCAGTATCGAGATGATTGAAGCCGTTGGGCACGAGTACTTACCGACGTTTTTTGCCAAATGTAATAGCTTACTCAAACCCACAGGGCTGATGGTGCTGCAAGCGATCACCTTTAACGATCAAAACTACCAAGATTATGTTAATTCAGTCGATTTTATCCAGACGCACATTTTTCCTGGTGGTTGTTTGCTCTCCAATCAAGAGCTAAATACACAGTTTACGGAACAAACCGACATGGTCATCAAGCAGCTACATGATTACGGTTTTGACTATGCTCATACCTTGCGTGATTGGCGTGCGGCGTTCATGGCACAGCGTGAAGAAATTAAGGGGCTTGGTTATGATGATGCCTTTATTCGCTTGTGGGATTTTTACTTTTGCTATTGTGAAGGTGGGTTTTTAGAGCGCACCATCGGCGTGGTACAGTTGACCGCAGTGAAGCCAGACAGTATTGATGTGATGCATTTCTCTGATTTGTCTTCTCATGATACTCTCACCGATGAGCAAAGCAGCCGCCTGATTCACGATATTATGAATTTTGATGAAAGCGGTAATGCCAACAACGGTGATGGCCAAGACGCCTCCAAACGAAACATAGCGTCTTAACAAGTTGCGTTTCAACAGGTAGTGTCTTAACAAGCGATGCTGGATACAAGCAGTTATGGAAACAAGCTGGGATTAAAAAACGCTAATTAAAAGGATGTGGTTATGGGTTATGTATTTATATATCTGGCTGCTGTGCTTATATTTTTGGGTATTGACGCAGTTTGGCTCAAGACTATGACTGGCTTATTTTATGAAAAGCGTATCGGGCATCTGCTTGCCGATGAGCCAAACATGATTGCTGCTGGCGTGTTCTATATGTTTTATCTACTGGCTCTCTGTGTCTTGATTTTATATCCACAAATCAAAGCAGGCGCTTCGATTGGTCATATATTCTTGCTTGGTGGCTTAATAGGGCTGATGGCCTACGGTACTTATGACTTTACCAGTTTAGCGTTGTACAAAGGTTTTACACTGGATACAGCGTTGGTTGATTTTGCTTGGGGTGGTATCTTGACAGGTTCAGTGAGCGCCATTGTTGCTTGGCTTGCTTATCGTTTTCATTGGTTGAGCTAAAGTTAAATAGCTTAAGATTTACATAACCTAGACCATTCAATGACAGAGTGCCGTTTGTGCTCTCTTGTGAGCTGCTGTATAAATGATACTTACTATCAAAACGCCCTAAATCATTCAAGGATTTTTATGCCGCAATACAATACCAGCTCGACTGCCAAAAAAGCCCCGTTAAATCATGAGTTATATATGTCGATACTGATGACGCCTGATATGGCGAATTTTATTGGCAATGTGCATGGTGGTGATTTGCTTAAGATGCTTGATCAAGTCGCTTACGCTTGCGCCAGTCGCTATAGCGGCAATTATGTGGTGACGCTGTCTGTCGACCAAGTGATGTTCCGTGAGCCTATATATGTTGGCGAATTGGTTACCTTTGCGGCAAGTGTTAATTATGTGGGAAATACTTCAATGGAGGTCGGCATTCGCGTCGAAGCAGAAGACGTTCGAGCCCGTACTGTACGCCATACCAACAGCTGCTATTTTACGATGGTCGCTATTGATGATAATGGCAAGCCCACACCTGCGCCGCCACTTGATATCAAAAATCCCATGCAGCAATGCCGTGCTGATGCCGCACTAGAGCGTAAAAACCTGCGTCTGGAAAGCTCGCATCGACCCAGTTGTGATATCAGAGATATGGTTGGTGAGCTGGCTAATTGTCATGATCGTTAAGACAAATAGACCCTGCATAGTCAGTTAAACGGCTCTCAATTGGTCTATTGATCTGGTTAAATACATATCTGCGTTCAAAAAGCCTATATCGAGATTATTATGAGCTTAAAACCATCGGAAGCCGAGTCACCTCCTACTATTTCTCATCAGTCAGCGCCGCGTAATAGCCGTGCTCGAGGCGCTGGCACGCTCATTACAGACGCCACTTCTAATGGTAATTCTCATTCTGTATTAGACAGTTCTGCTAAGTCTACAACCAATAAAGACCAGCAACATTCCGCTTCATTGGTAACGGTATTAATTGCCGTTGGAGCCAACATTATCATTGCGATTGCCAAAACGGTAGCAGCATTTATGACGGGTTCTGCTTCTATGATCGCAGAGTCAGCGCATTCGTGGGCAGATGCAGGTAACGGTACTTTATTAATTGTCGCCGAGAAAAAGGCGATCAAACCTGCTGATGAAAGCCATCCCCTCGGCTATGGCAAAGAAGCTTATGTCTGGTCGATGATTGCCGCTTTTGGTGTCTTTATGGCAGGTTCCATTGTCTCCATTTATACTGGTATCACCGAGTGGAATGCTGCGGAAAGCGAGACCAACTATACCATCGGTTTTATTGTATTGGCGATTGCGTTTGTGCTCGAAGGGTTTTCATTAGGGCAAGCTTACTTACAAAGTAAAAAGCATGGTGAAGCGATAAATGTCAGCGCCATTGGCTATGTGGTTGATACGTCAAACCCAACTTTACGTGGTGTATTCTTTGAAGACTTGGCAGCTGTCATTGGCTTGGTTGTCGCTGCTGCTGCCATGGGTATGCATGCTTATACGGGACAGCCGTTTTGGGATGCGCTCGGCTCTATCATTGTCGGAATATTATTGGGTGTGGTAGCCATCTTTTTAATTAGCCGTAACCGTGACTTTTTGGTCGGTTATAAAGTATCAGAGAGGATACATGGCTATGCATTGACCGAGTTACTCAATCATCCAGATATCGATAGTGTGTCGTACTTACATTTGGAGTGGGTGGGACCCAAAAAGATATTTATGGTGGCAGCAGTCGATATCGCTGGCAATCAAAAAGAAAAAGAGATTGCCCAAAAATTCGAAATTATTGAAAGTCAGTTCCGTGCCAATCCTTTATTTCAGGAAGCTATCCTGACATTATCTGTACCTAATGCTGAAAATTTGAGCTTACCCAATAGTTATAATCAAGATGCCTGATAAAGAGAAATCAATATGAAACTAAGTCTTCAGTCTGCTATCGAGAGCCCTGTTGGGCGTTCAATCATGGTTCGCTCATTAAGTATGGCTGTTGTCACTATTAGCGCAGTAGCCAGTCTGACTCAAGCACAGGCTGAGCTGGTAATTCATAATGAGCCTGCTCAACAGCCAAGCATAAGTATCAATAGAATAAGTGCGAATAGCGCTTCTATTAACAATACCGCTTTTATGAATAATAATATCTCCCCAACAGATACGTCTATTGTAAAGCTGATGGAAGTGATGCACATTGATGAGCAAATAGAATCTATCGTTAACGGGCAACAAGCGGCTATCGATGCTATCAATGTACAAACGCAAAATCGTACTGAGTCAGTAGGTGATGGTAACTTAAATAAACGCCAACAGGCGCTACAAGAGCAGATTCAAAAAGTGCTGGGTCAATATGCCAAGATAATGACCAATACTATCGGCGATACCACTGACAAGCATACGTTGACGCAAGCATATATTAACGCGGCAAAAACTTACTATACGCAAGCGGAAGTTGATGCTCAAATTGATTTTTATGATACGGTGATGGGTCAAAGTATCTTGTCGAAACAGCCACAGATTACAGCAGCATTTCTAAAGCAATCCTTGCCTGATGATACTAGTGAAACTGAGGCACAGCTGGATGAGCTTTTACCGCAGATGCAACAAATAATCCAAGGTGTTTTTTAACTGACAGCTAATAACTGATAATTTAACTATTTTAAAGCCCGTTTCTGAGCGTGAATCTTAAAGTTATTACACATAAGTTCGTACACACAAAAAAGGTCACTATAAAAGTGACCTTTTTTGCTGATATAGACTGTCTTATTGATATAGCTGTTTTATTAGTATAACTGGTTTGAGTACAAAGATATTATTTCTTTGGTGCATTGGCACCGATGAACCATGCATCTTTATCGACAGTACGGCTTATTTCCGTTAATAGGTCAGCGGTATCTTCGTCACCCGCATCACCAGCCGCATCAATCCCTTCGCGTAATGAGGCAGCAATGGTCTTATAACGATTGGTAAGCTCACGAACATGCTGATCGACTTCAGTGATATCAGTAGGGTAAGTATCGAGGATAGAGTCCTCAACGACGCGTTTAGAGATACCATTGGCTTTACCGCCAAGGATAACAATACGCTCAGCGACCGTATCATAAGCTTCAGTCAAGCGATCATAAGTATCATCTAATAACTGATGAACACCGATAAATCCAGTACCTTGCAAATTCCAATGACATTGCTTACTGTCCATACTCAAATCGATGAGATTCGCTAGATTAGCGTTCAATAAGTCGATCATTTTCTTTGCGGTTGCGTCATCTATCCCACTTGCGTAACGTTCTCTCATGTTCTACTCCGTTATGTGTATTATTTTAATGAAAATCTCATTTGTTGTTATTGGTATCTTACTGATGAATTACTTGTTGATTCGTTATAGATAATAGCAGCTTAAATGAAGATTGAAAGCCTCAAGCGTTAGGCTTTATTAGGTGGTCGTGTAATGAGTTTGTTAATCATGAAAAGCTTTGTAAATTTAGCGGATACTGTGTGCGTTTTTTATAACGAAGGTACTATTTATTCGTTATAAATAGGGCGTGTGACGTCATATCTAGATGCTAATATTTTAAGAGAAGATGACAACATAAAACCCTTAATTACCTTTAAAAACCCTAGCTTAGACCCCACATTGTTATAAACCTTCAGAAGAAGAAAGCCATTATGCGAATGCCTGAACCGCGCTCGTCGCGTCAGTTAAACCAATTGGCCACTCAGCTCCAAGGTGAAGCTGAAATTAGTGGTGTCAATGCGTCTGGGACGCAAATATCAAGTCGTGCTTTTGAGATGATCACTGAATTTGAGCCAGCAGGCGATCAACCGCAAGCGATTAAAAAGCTCGTCAACGGTATTAATTCTGGTATGGAAGAGCAGTTACTACTGGGAGTGACGGGTTCGGGTAAGACCTATACCATGGCAAAGGTCATTTCTGAGACGCAGCGTCCAACCATTATCATGGCACATAACAAAACGCTTGCCGCGCAGTTATATGGTGAGTTTAAGTCATTTTTTCCAAACAATGCCGTTGAGTACTTTGTCAGTTATTACGACTATTATCAGCCGGAAGCTTATGTAGCGGCGAGTGATACCTTTATTGAAAAAGACAGCGCTATTAATGATCATATCGATCAGATGCGCCTGTCAGCGACGCGAGCACTCCTAGAGCGCCGTGATGCAATTATCGTTGCCTCGGTATCGTGTATTTATGGTTTGGGTGATCCAGAAAGTTATCTAAAAATGCTGCTGCACGTCGTCGTTGGGGACAAAATTGATCGCACTGCTACCATTAAACGTCTTGTTGAAATGCAATATACGCGTAACGAGCTCGATTTTGGGCGTGGTACGTATCGGCTGCGTGGCGAGCTGTTAGATATTTATCCTGCTGAGTCTGAGCAGCTGGCGGTACGTGTGCATTTATTTGATAATGAAGTGGAGAAAATTACTTGGTTTGATCCATTAACAGGTAAAACGGTACGTAGCGTACCGCGTATTACTATTTATCCAAAATCGCACTATGTAACGCCGCGCAATAAACTAGAAGCTGCCAGTCATACCATCCGTGCTGAGCTAGAGCCACGCTTGGAGTATTTCCGTGACAATAATAAACTGATTGAAGCACAGCGTCTTAAAGAGCGTACCCAGTATGATCTTGAGATGATTCAACAGCTTGGCTACTGTAATGGTATCGAAAACTACTCGCAGCATCTCTCCGGTCGTCCATCAGGAGAAGCACCGCCGACCTTATTTGATTATATTCCAGAGGATGCGTTGTTATTCCTTGATGAATCGCACGTTACCGTTTCGCAAATCGGTGCAATGTATAAAGGCGATAGATCACGTAAAGAGAACTTAGTCAATTATGGTTTCCGTCTGCCAAGTGCTATGAATAATCGTCCGATGAAGTTTGAAGAGTGGGAGCGTATCAAGCCTAAGACTATTTATGTCAGTGCTACGCCTGCATTGTATGAGCTTGAACACAGCGAGCAAGTCGTTGAACAAGTCGTCCGTCCAACGGGTTTGATTGACCCTGAGATTGAGATTCGTCCTGTATTGACGCAGGTCGATGATGTGTTATCAGAGATTACCAAGCGCCGAGAAAAAGATGAGCGCGTGCTGATAACTACCTTGACCAAGCGCATGTCAGAGGATTTGACCAGTTATCTAAAAGAGTACGACGTCAAAGTTGCTTATCTGCATTCGGACATCGATACCGTTGAACGTATGCAAATCATTCATGAGTTGCGGACTGGGGTGCATGATGTACTGGTCGGTATTAACCTATTGCGTGAAGGTTTAGATATGCCAGAAGTGTCATTGGTCGCAATATTTGATGCGGACAAAGAAGGCTTCTTGCGTTCTGAGCGTGCCTTGATTCAGACCATTGGACGAGCCGCGCGTCACATCAACGGTAAAGCCATACTGTATGCGGATCGCATCACCAACAGTATGCAAAAGGCGATAGATGAGACCGATCGTCGCCGTGAAAAACAAGTGGCCTTTAACCTTGAGCATAACATCACACCGAAAGGTGCGCGCCGTAGTATCACCGATAAAATCGATACGGGTGACGATCAGAATGCCAATGACAATCAAGTGATTCCTATCAAGAGCAATCTACCTGATGTCGATATTAGTATCTTACGCAGTCCTGATTTGCTGGCGAAAGAAATCAATCGTCTTGAAAAGCTTATGAAGCAGATGTCTCGTGATTTAAAATTTGAAGACGCAGCGAAGACTCGTGATAAAGTGCTAGAGTTAAAAGCGCATTTGATCTAATAGGTTATTTGAACTGCCGTTAATATCAGTTTGTATCTAACAAAAAGGTGAGTTGCCAACGGTGCAGCTCACCTTTTTTATAGTCTTTTTATCAGCAAAACAACTTCGCCTTTGTTCGAGATTATTAATAACTAATAATTGGTTGTATCAAAACTTGTGTTTATACTAAATGCCCCTTAATATGATATCAATGAGCAATATGAACTTATAACAACGGACGTTGAGGCACGTAATCCATCATGAAAAATAATAAATTCTTAGAATTAAATGCGAATGAAAACTCACTAGGGATGGCAGATTCTGCTAGACAAGCCATTATAGAATCTTTAAGTGAGGGCTTTCGTTATCCAGATAATCCACGCGCGGCGCTCATTAGCAAAATTGCCACCATCCATGGGGTGGCAGAAAACCAAATCTCCTTAGGCAATGGCTCGACTGAAAATATTCGAGCTACTTTACAAATGTTGCAAAATAAAGCATTAAAAGAGGGCAGACAGTTTCAAATGGTGATTCCTGTACCAACGTTTGATTGTGCAGAGATGTATGCAAATTCTATTGGCGTGCCTGTGGTCAAGATACCATTAACCGCTGAAAACTATGATTATGATTTTGATGAATTACAAAAAGCAGCTGACGATTTTGATGGCATCAGCCTATTCTATATTTGCAATCCAAATAACCCAACGGGCATCATTACATCAACGTCAAAGCTTAAAACTTGGGTAAGTAATGCACCAGATAACCATTACTTCTTGCTAGATCAAGCTTACTTGGAGTATGTGTCAGATCCAAGCTTTGAGAGCGGTATTGAGTGGGTGAAACAAGGGTTATCCGACAATCTTATTGTTATCCATACTTTCTCAAAGTTATGTGCCTTAGCAGGTATGCGAGTGGGCTACGCAGTTTCTAACCCGCAAGCTATTGAGAGTGTCGAAGCGTTTATGTCTATGGATAATACCAACTTGTCAGGTGCGGTTGCTGCTATTGCGACGTTAAATGATGCCAAGTTTTTAGCGCTAAGTTTGCGCAATACCAATCAGTCGCGCCAGATGATTGAGACAGTATTAGATGACCTTAGATTGCGTTATTTACCCTCACAGACCAATTTTATTTTTCATGAAATAAAAGGTGATTTAAAGACTTACATCGATAGAATGCGAGAGAGTGGTATCAAGGTTGGGCGTGAATTCCCCCCTGTTACAGAATTCAATCGCCTAACACTGGGCACGCCTGATGAGATGGCTGTCTTTATTAAAGTATTAAAGTCATTTCGTGAAAAAGGCTGGGTCTAAGTAGTGCATTAAAAAATTGCTAATTTTAAATATCGATAAACTAGCAAGACTAAGGCGTATCCTCAATTCAATCGATTACTTGCTAAATGGGCTAAAAATGGCTAAAAATGGCTAAACATCGTCAAATAGCTTATTAATATCTTGATATTATTTGCGCTACTTTCCTTGTTTAACGGCAATTTATCTCATGTTTATCACCATTTTTAAAATGAGGACACGCCCTAGTATTAGCAAAGTGATTTGCCTATAGGGTGGCTCTTTTTTATTTAACGGATACTATCAATAAATGAGCATCTTACTCATAACAGCTGCTAACGAGTTTCATCGCTCAGAGCGCTTGTAATCAGGGTAAATGCCACTTACCATAACCATTATTATCCGAATGCATCTCACCATCCATATATAAACCCTACTAAATAATCAGAGTAGCAAAAAAGACGAGCGCAAGTGCTACGTCCGTTAGCTTAGCGAGTTTGACATTGTTAATCGCATATTTGGTATGGGTATCAATTAGGCGTATTACTATCATGCTTACCAATCCATTAATAGAATTAAACTCTAACGAAAACTCATTGGGCATGGCAAACTCTGCCAAAAAAGCGGTTATCGATGCTTTAGATATCGGCTTTCGTTATCCAGATGATCAGCGTGCAGCCTTAATCTATAAAGTTGCGAAAATTAATGACGTGACTGAAAGTCAAATATCTCTAGGCAGCGGCTCCAGTGAGAATATCCGCACGGTCGTGCAAATGCTGCAAAACGAAGCGTTAAGGGAAGGCAGAAATTTTCAAGTAATTGTGCCGCACCCAACCTTTGCTTATGCGGAACTATATGCAACCTCTATCAATGTGCCCGTGGTAAAAGTAGCACTGATGCCTGAAAGCTATTCTTTTGATTTACAAAATATGCAAAAAGTGGCTGATAATTTTGATGGTATAAGCTTGTTTTATCTCTGCAATCCCAACAATCCTACAGCGACGATTACTGACACAGATGAGTTAAAAGCGTGGGTAGGAACGGCACCAGACCATCATTATTTCTTGCTAGATGAAGCCTACTCAGAATATGTCACTGACCCAAGTTTTGAGAGTGGGATCACGTGGATAAGAGAGCAGCGCTCAGACAATATTATCGTGGTTCGGACTTTCTCCAAACTGTGTGCGCTAGCGGGTATGCGTGTCGGCTATGCAGTTGCCAGTCCGCAAATGATCACTGAGCTAGAGGCGTTTATTTCAGTGGATAACACCAATCTGTCTGGTGCTGTCGCCGCGATAGCAACTTTGGATGATGAGGCGTTTTTGGCATTGAGTTTGCATACTGCCAATCAATCGCGTCAGCTGGTTGAGCAGACGTTGGATGAGCTTGGACTACGCTACTTACCATCACAAGCCAGCTTTATATTTCACGAAATCAAGGGCGATGTACAAACCTATATCGATAGAATGTGCGACCATGGCATCGCTGTTGGTCGCGAGTTTGCGCCTATCACTGGCTTTAATCGCTTGACGCTTGGCAGACCTGATGAGATGGCAGTGTTTGTTGAGGTGTTGAAATCGTTTCGTGAGAAAGGCTGGGTGTGATTAAGCCAGATAGAGTAGTTTCATTATTAAAAAAGGGGACACGCCCTAGTTTGCCACTTCCTTTTTTTATTGCAATAGGATAAAGGAGCCACAGCTAACATTCTATTTTTACCAACATCAAACGCAGTTTTACATATTCTGTCTTAAAAAATATCACGTCATCTTATAGTATTGATTCATAAAGCACGAACGAACAAGCAGCAGATTACATGTTGGACAGTGGCTGTAAAATCAGGTGTGCTAACGTATATTATAATTTTAAGGTCAGGGATATATCCATGTTTGATATTAAATCATTTTTTAAGAGAGAAGTAGAAAAAAAACTCATCAATGTAGACGATTATATTTTTATGCCTGAGCGAGTAGAGATGGAGCTGGAGGGCGGAGTATTAAATTGTGTACTCAACAGTGATGGGCGAGTCGATATTTTTTATAGTAAGCAAGGCGTGACAGAGGTCGGCTCGGCATCACGTAAGCATCCCTTTACGGCATTCGAAACTGAACTATATCATGGCGTTTATGATGACGTTATTAATGAGTTGATCAAAGAAGTAGACAAGATTATTGATGGCTCTTCTAAGTATTTTAGCCGCAGTAAAATACTGCCTTTTACAGCAGCTTTGTCACAGAATCCAGTTGACAAAAACAAGTTCTAAGCCAAGTTAATAAGATAAGTGATGGTACAAAGACTTAGCAATAAAAAGGGTGCGTTATTTATAACGCACCCTTTTTATGGTTTTATTCTAATGTCTTAAAACTTGAATGTTGTACAACTATATCTACTGTACATCAGTAGATATATCATATTTTATTTCATAAAACTGGTATAGCAACTTTGTAGAGATTTTGCGACGACTTTCGTGACCAGCTGTGTGCGATATTGCGAATCTATAGCAGCATTGCCCAATTCAACGAGTGTCACTTGCTGCGGCGCTTGCTCACTGACACAGCCACAAACATTACTTTTTACAGCTTCTTGTTGTGTGTCGGTCATAGCCACGCTAGCCACACGCCAAGCAGTTTGCTTTTCAATCTGACTGCGGCATTGGTTATCAATCGCTGATTTAAAGACATTCATACCAATCTCATTGGCAGTACCGATAGCAGTACCTGCGTTATTATTCATGCCACCAGTCGTTGTGCATCCAGATAGAGCGAGGGTAGCGAGCATAGCCGTTGATATTAAGATTTTTTTCATGGGTCTGATCCTTTAAGGTTTATGCTTAATAGAAACTGGCATTTGGTAGGAGTTGATGTTTGCTAGTTGACATGTGTTTTTTCCAAGCAGGTCGTATATTATCAGCAAAATCAGTGCATGACATCATTAACCACTACTAGCACAGAATTAAGCCATTTTTTATAAAGGATTGACGTTATCAATCCAGCCACGCATAAGGGTGATAATATGAATAGGCTTTATAACCAATATAGCCGATAATCATCAATAAACCACCGACGATAAATAACCAAGTGGTGAGGTGTTCCCACGAACAATCATCAAAACGGTCATTAAACGCCGCAGAAATACTGGCGATGAAAATAATGAGGCAACCCAATAGCAATATCAGTGTTGAGGTGAGCTCATAACTATCTACGCTAAAGTTTGGCATACCATAATCCAAGAATAAAATTTATCTTACTTTAACGAGTTCATTAACCGAGAGAGGTGAAATATTCATGAAGTATTGCTATATTTGGTGGTGGTTTTTGCCATTTTCCACTGTTAATGCTATTTAGCTAAATAGCATTCTGCACAAAGCAGCCAATTCAAACCCATATATGCGTAGCTCAGCACAAAAAAACCAGCTAAGGCAATGGCTCTTAGCTGGTTTTATTTTATAAAGTTGATGTCAGTTTTTTAACTGTTTTAGACATTTTTACCGTGTTGCTTTTGCTGAATGTCTTTTGCGAGCTTGTAGCACTCATTGATGTGGTCATTGGCGATTTTTTTGAAAATCATATAGCCCATTGTAGCAGCAACCATTTGACCCCCTAATGGAATAAATTTCGTTACTTGTTTGGCAGCGATACGACCACCAAAGCCTTGTACGGTCTTTTTAACAATACCACGTGTCGCCATCAACCCTGCAAAATCGACAGTACGATCTTTTAATGCGCCCCAATGAATGGCTCGTGATTCTAAATCAACTGCCGCCTTACGGTCTTCAAGTAAGCCAAATCGTTCGCTAATGTCAGGTAATAGTTGAGTCAGCATACCTGCATCTACTGCAACATCAAAAAATGGTACAGGAACGATGGCAACACCAGCAGAATATTTGGCGCGTTTTTTAACCAGCTTTTGACATTCCTTTTTTACTTGTTCGAGATCTAAGCTAGGGTCAATGGTATTTGGTAGTTTTTCAGCCAGTGGTGTGGTTTTCATAAAGCATCCTTATAAATGGTTAAAATAAAAAATCAAATAAAAAATCTCAATAGATAGCAAGTATCTCAGTTGTTTACCATTTTATGGATTTCTGAGCGGCATACAATCATTGCTTTGTAGCAAAATGCAGAAAAATGCAGTCGCTATACACCGTTTTTGTAAATGAAATATTATGCATATTATATGCATAGAGTATGAATTATTTGCTCTATGCTAGTATTAAAATATGGTTTATCACAATGTACTGCAACAAAAAACAATAAACCAAGCCGCCAAAAATTGTCATTGTGACCCTCTGCCAAAGCCAGTAGAATATGCACATGCTAAATTTAACCCCCCGTTATACCAGCACTCGCATCGACGAGTTGCCCGCCGCGCTGCAACCACTTGCCGCCCAATCATTGACGCTTGCCCGCCTGTATGCAGGTCGCGGTATTACTCAGCCTGATGAGCTAGAGACGCAACTCTCTGCGCTATTGCCAGCCGAAATGCTGCATGGTGTCACCGAAGCAGTGCGTCTATTAGACGTCGCCATCGATGACGGTCAGCGCATCCTTATCGTGGGTGATTTTGACTGTGATGGTGCGACCAGTACCGCATTAATGATGCGTGCGCTCACAAAAATGGGCGCAGTCGTTGACTTTTTAGTGCCCGACCGTTTTAAGTACGGCTATGGTTTGACACCAGAAATTGTTGAATTGGGTATTGAGAAGTATCATCCTGAGGTGATAGTGACCGTCGATAATGGTATCTCAAGCCATGAAGGCGTGGCTCGTGCGCAAGCCGATGGTATCACCGTGATTATTACTGATCATCATTTGACGACTAAAGAAACACCGCCTGCGGAGGCTGTGGTTAATCCCAATCAGCTCGATTGCCACTTTAGCAGTAAAGCGCTCGTAGGAGTGGGCGTGGCATTTTATGTGCTTGGACGCTTGGCTAAGCTGCGCCGCGAAGCCGGTAAATCTACCGTGCAAGTGAGTCAATATTTGGATTTGGTGGCATTAGGGACGATTGCTGACGTTGGGGTGCTTGATAAAAACAATCGCATTTTAGTGCATCATGGACTGGCGGCTATCCGCCAAGGGCGCTGCTCGCTCGGTATCTTGGCACTCCTTGAACAAGCAGGGCGAGATCCTAAGCAGTTGCAGGCACAAGATTTTGGGTTTGTCTTAGGACCTCGTATCAATGCCGCTGGTCGTATGGACAATATGCGCATCGGTATTGAGTGTTTGTTGACAGATGACTGGAGTACGGCGCAGCTTTTGGCGCAAGAGCTTGAGCAGTTAAACCGGACGCGTCGGCAGGTAGAAGGTGAGATGCGCGCGCAAGCGGATAACATCGTACAGACATTAGCCGCTGCGGATACAGACATGGACGATGAGGCTACGGCGGATAACCGTGAAAGCGGCGATATCATTGTTCAAAATAGATCTGAGAAAAAGACGAATAATAATCATAAACGCAGTATCGTTTTATACCAAGATGATTGGCATCAAGGCGTCATCGGCATCGTCGCTGGACGGTTAAAAGAAAGTCATTATTTGCCAAGTATCGTCTTTGCGCCCGCGGATACAAAGCGTACCAGTGACGATGACCTTATCAAAGGCTCGGCGCGTTCTATCGCTGGCGTGCACATTCGTGATGCGATTGAGCAGGTTGCCGAGCGCCATCCTGATTTAATCAGTCATTTTGGTGGTCATGCAATGGCAGCAGGCTTAACGATCAAACGTCGTAACTTTGATGGGTTTGTTATGGCTTTTAATGACGTCATGGCACAGATGGATAATGAAGTGTTTGCTGAGCAAAAATTCACTGATGGCGCGTTGCAGGCGAGTGACTTTAGCTTGTGGTTTGCTGAACACTTGGCTGATGCGAGTGTTTGGGGTCACGGCTTTGCACCGCCGATATTTGATGGTGTATTTGAAGTACTAAGTTTTAAAGTTCTAAAGGACAAGCATCTAAAATTATCGCTACGCTATCCAGATGTGCAATATCCAATCGAAGCAATTTATTTTAACTTTGATAGCGAGATATGGGATTATCGTGCAGAAAAAGTGCATGTATTATTTCAGCTAGACATCAACGAGTGGAATGGCAAACAAAGTCTACAGTTGATGGTAAGGGATTTAGCAGTCGTACAGGAATGATGGCATTATCTTATTATAAGATACTCAACCAGTAGCAAATATAGCGTCGACTTTGTTTAAGGTTGACGCTTTTTTAGTATTTCCATTCGATGGTTGGAAACTGCCAGTCATAACGAATGGCGAGCATGCGTAAGGTAAAAATCGTACTCATAGTAGCGATGTCAGCAATCCAAGCTGTCACACCCAGATTGTGTAGTGCAAAATAGAGGATGCCGCCAGCCAAAGCTGCCGAAATATAAATCTCTTGCTGCAACACCAGCGGAATCTCATTGCAGATCATATCGCGGATGATGCCGCCGACAATAATGGTAATCACCCCAAGTAATAATGCCACGGGCACATTTGCACCCATACTATCGGCAACCTTGATACCGATTAAGGTAAAAACTGACAGTCCAATAGTATCTGAGAGTTTGAGGAACTTATTAACGCGTTTAGAGTTGGGATGAAAGAATATTTGCATCACTAATGAAGAGAGGGTGATAACAGTCAGGTAGCTCATATCCACCATCCAAAATAGGGGATGTCGATCTAAAATGACATCACGCACAGTGCCGCCACCGATAGCGGTGACAATAGACACCAGTAAACAACCAAAAACATCGAAATTTTTGTGTTTTGCCAGTATCGTGCCTGAAATACTACAAGCGATAATACCAATCATATCAAAAAGATAAATGAGAGAGCGTGGGTCAAACGTAGTGATTAGTGCTGAAGGGTTCAATGCGATAGCCAGCATGAGCAAGTCTCACTAAGTGTGTATGATGATTGTCTGATTATTTTTAGCCCATTTAGAAAGTAAACGATTGAATTGAGGACACGCCCTAATGTTTAAACCATATATATATCGGTCTTATTTCACCAAACGTATAGAAGGCAGGTGCCAATCAAAACGTAATGCTAGCATCCGTACAGCAAAGATAACGCCCAGCATAACAAACTCGTTCAACCCAGCATTTACACCCAAACGATCAAGCAGCAGATAAGTGATCGAACCTACAATACTAGCAGAGATATAAATCTCGCGTTGAAGTAACAGTGGTATCTCATTACAGATGATATCGCGTAGCAGACCACCAATAATAGCCGTCCAAACCCCCATCATAATAGCGATAATAGCTGACATATCTTGTGTCAATGCTATCTTAAAACCAATCACGCTAAAAGCCGCCAACCCAATGGCATCAAACAGCTTCAATGCCTTATCAATCTTATGATACAGATGAAAGAATATTTGTAAAATAAGCGATGTCACTGTGATGACGATCACATAATTGAGGTCAGTCATCCAAAATAATGGATGACGATCTAGCGCCATATCGCGTAGTGTACCGCCGCCGATAGCATTGACCATCGCAACCAAGATACAGCCAGCAATATCAAAGCCTTTGTGCTGTGCCAGCAGTGTACCTGCGATCGCACAAGCAATCACACCAACCATATCTAATAAATATAATAAAATATCAGGAAAAATTAAATCATTAACCATGATTATATTACCAATATAATGGCCATCAAAATAGATTGGCTGTGCTGGTTTTGAAGTTGTTTATATCAATAATTTAAATAGAGTTAACCTAATTTTAGATAGTAGTTTAGCCATCTTTTGCAAATAGAATAAGCCCAATGATAATCAGAGCAATACCTATTAAGCCCATCGCTGATGGCAGGGTATTATTGAGCAATAGCATACCGCCAATTAAGGCAAATATCACTTCACTTGCCTGAGTGGCATCAACCCCAGCCACTTCGCTTGAAGTTTCCGCTTTTTCACGGGCATATAAAAAGATGCTGGTTGCCGCCACGCCTGCCAATAGAGCCACAAGTAAGGTATTGAATACCTGCTTAGTATCAGGCAAATCCGGATGAACGACAAGACCCAAAACCAACCAAAATGGCAGACTGCCCAAGGTCATTAACCATACTTTGTTAAAGGCATTTTGTAGGAGGGTGGTTTTGATAGCAGGTATACGTGCGATTAAAGTTTGCAGCAAAGAGCTCGGTAAGGTTTGAGCAGAGTGGTTAAGGTTTAAGGAATCGACCGCGTCCGCCGTATAAGTCATATCAGCTGACAACGCAGGTGCTTCTGTAATAAGTGAGGTTGTTTTTTTACTAATCTCGTTGGCTTGAATATCACTTTTTTGAGTGCTGGTAGGCTCGGCACTACGCTTGCGCGCATTGTAAGATACCTGCCAAACCAACTGGTTACCAATGGGATAGCTAAAGGCGGCTATTAGGGCAGGCACGGCACCATAAAGCAGCATATCTTTCATAGGCACTGCATCAGCATCTAGCAAAGAAGCAGCATGCAGTCCTTCACTGATATTGACCAGTACCACACCAGCAAATACTAATAACGCATATGCAATGAATTTTTTATCAAAACGTTGTCCGAATGCTAGCAAAACGAGTAGACTTGCGACCACGGTAAACATAAAGGTCGCAGCGACTACCCAGCCTGCGACATGATCAGCCGCGTAGCATATTCCTGTATAAAAAATTCCAAAACCAATACTGCCCGTAATACACCAAAAGCCCCAATGTTGACGGAATATAGTCATCAGCTCTGTAATACGCCCAAAACCATGCTGCATAATTATAATAGCCGTGAGTATTAGCCACATAAATGCATAGCGAAGGCTAGCTGACCAAAACCAATGCCCACCAGCAGCACTCATAACTTCGTTTAAGACAAACGTCGAGCTAAAAAATGCCCCCGATAATAAGCCCAATAAAATGAGTTTGACCATACCTATATTCCTATCCTTGGGTCGCTATTTATATTGAATATCCGTTTAGATAATTAGACTATTATTTGCCTTTAGCATCTGCCCAGATGATTTTATGCAGTTGCAATTGGAAGCGTACGGGCAGCGCGTCAGCCAACATCCATTCTGCAAGTTCGCGCGCCAACACAGGTACATCGGGGCTGACTTCTTCGTCGATATCCTCTGCGACATTAAACATCGGAGAGAACCAAACCGTTCCGACCAAATCGTTTAGCTCATGCTCGATCAACATGGCTTTTGCCCAGTCGTAATCAGTACGGTTCATGATGACAAACTTGATTTGGTCATGCTGAGTGAGGTGAGTTAGGTTTGACCATAGATTCTTATCGACTTCGCCTGAGCTTGGCGTTTTGAGATCCATGACTTTACTGACCGCTTTTGGCACGTTTGCTACCGTGAGCGCGCCTGCGGTTTCAAGCGAGATTTCATAACCGTCGCTCAGTAAGCGCTTCATCAGTTCAATGGCGTTCGGCTGAGCTAAAGGCTCGCCGCCAGTCAGACAAATACGCTTGCAAGGATAGCTTTTGATGGTCTCTATAATGGTTTCTAGCGACTGCCGCTCGCCGCCAGTAAAGGCGTATTCAGTATCGCAATAGACACAGCGAAGTGGACAGCCAGTCAAGCGTACAAATATCGTTGGCAAGCCTGAGGTTAGCGCTTCACCTTGCAAAGAATAAAAGATTTCTGTCAAACGTAGACCCGCTTCAGGGTCAGTGACAGGAATGGCGGCGGTGCGTAATAGTGATTCACTCATAATATGTCAAATACAGTTAAAGATTGCTAATGGGATGAGGCATTTATCAATCGTAATAAAAAGGCAGGTTCTGGTATGGGCGTTTTGCGTTTGGATAAAGCCAAACCAAAAAAAGGGATTATAACGCACCACCCTCTATTAAGCTGCAAAAAAGACGCTGAAGTTTTCTTCAGCGTCTTTAATAAGGAGGATCTGTCGCTGTCCGTACGGTTTGGGTACGAGACTCTAAGTATTGGAAATACTAGGCTAAACGCAATAGCTCATTGACTGATGTTTTAGCGCGGGTTTGTGCATCGACTTTTTTGACGATGATAGCAGCATATAAGCTATGCGTACCATCTTCTGATGGCAAGCTACCCGGTACGACAACAGAGCCTGCTGGTACACGGCCACGATGAATCTCACCAGTTTCGCGATCATAAATGCGCGTTGATTGACCAATAAATACACCCATCGAGATAACAGCGCCTTCTTCGACAATTACGCCTTCAACGATTTCAGAACGTGCACCGATGAAGCAGTTGTCCTCAATAATTGTTGGATTCGCTTGTAATGGCTCTAATACGCCGCCGATACCAACGCCACCTGATAAATGTACATTTTTACCAATTTGGGCACATGAACCCACGGTCGCCCACGTATCTACCATCGCGCCTTGATCGACATACGCGCCGATGTTGACATACGACGGCATCAATACCGCACCTGCTGCGATGAAAGAGCCTTTACGAGCAACGGCTGGTGGTACAACGCGTACGCCAGCTTCTTTGAACTGCGCTTCTGTCCAGTTGGCAAACTTAGTCGGAACTTTGTCATAGAATTGCACATGTTCGCCAGCAGCTTGGACGTAGTTGTCGTTCAGACGGAAAGACAGTAGTACCGCTTTTTTCGCCCACTGATTGACGACCCATTCGCCATCCTTTTTTTCTGCAACGCGCAATGTGCCGTTATCTAGTTGCTCAAGCACTTG
Organism: Psychrobacter sp. TWP2-1-2; assembly: GCF_049896785.1. Lineage (NCBI taxonomy): Bacteria > Pseudomonadati > Pseudomonadota > Gammaproteobacteria > Moraxellales > Moraxellaceae > Psychrobacter > Psychrobacter sp. TWP2-1-2. Next base: position 20,386 of record NZ_JAFCVA010000017.1, read on the forward strand.
ATTAATAGCATCACGCACGTCCTGTGGCATCGTGCTTGGGCTGTATTCGTTGCGTTTTTCAAAGGCTTGTTCGATGGTTTGTTGTAATGACATAAAGGTTCCTAAAGTTAGTGGAAGGTAAAGCATATATTATCGTGAAATAACTCGCATGACTTGGCGTAAAAACTTGCTTGCCGTATTGTCGCTAATTTGGCGACTTTTAGCAAACGAGTTAACCGCCAAGATAAGCGCTGCTGTTAATTGTCTGAGCTATGGCTTTCTATCCATTCTAAGATGTCTTTATAAACGGTTTGGTGGTCTTTTTCATGCAAAGGCTCATGACGCATGTTTGGATAGAGTTGGATATCTACTTGACTGAAATTTTGCTTGTTTAAGCGCGTGACAATTTTGCGAATGCCGTTGCCCATATCTCCGATAGGATCATCTTCGCCGCTGATAAATAGCATCGGGAAGTTTTTTGGAATAGTCATTGCCCAGCCTTTGTTTAAGCCAGTTTCCATCAGAAAGAATAGTGTCATAAAGCCATTATTGGTGAAATCAAAGCCCGTCAATGGATCTGCTTCATAGGCTTCAATGGCGGCAGGATTTTCAGTTAACCACGCAAATTCTGATGAAGAGATGCGATCTTCAAGCTTACTATTCAAGACTTTATTCATCACCTTGGCAAACATTGCATTTGGTTTTTTGGGTGCTACTTTTGCCAGTACTTTATTGACTGGGAGTAGCACTTTAGTCAAGGGGTTGGCATCTGCTGTACCCATCAAAATAGCACCTGTAAAATTGTGTGCATGGTGCTTTAGGACATTACGCACAATAAACGAGCCCATAGAATGACCCATTACAAAGTGAGGCACGTCAGGATGGCGGTTTTTTAAGCTATCTGCCATGACAATGACGTCTTTTAGCAGGGACTGTACTGGATGCTCTTCACCAAAAAAACCTAAATCTGCTGATGTTTTGACGGTTTGTCCGTGACCAAGATGGTCATAAGTTGCCACTGCGATACTATTATCCGCTAAAAACTGAGCGAAGTCTGCGTAACGTCCGCTATGCTCTGCCATACCGTGGACAATCAGTAACGTGGCTTTTACCGCTGTGTTTTCATGGCTTGGTTCAAAAAAATCATGATGCAAGTAATGAATATTATCGGAAGAGAGAATGTGGTCGTTACCTGTATCGGTGTTGGTACTCATATAGGGTTCCTTAAACAGTTTTAATGAATGTTTTTAATAAATAGCTTTAATGGTTCATCATCTTAATGAATAGCAGGCATGATGATTTGAAATCGCCTGCTAAAATTTGGCTTATTATACGGCGCTTGCCATGAACTATTGTACTGGACGTTGGTAAATCGTTTGACCTTCTTTAATGGTTGTGATGACTTTGATGTCTTTGAGCTTGCTTGCCTCTATGGTTAATGGGTTGGCATCCAAGATAACCAAATCAGCCAGTTTCCCTGGCGTCAAAGTGCCTTTGCTGTCTTCTTCAAAATACTCATAAGCGGCATTGCTGGTAATGGCTTTTAACGCTTGGTACGGCGTCGCTCGCTCATTTTTACCAATGATTTTACCTGAGCGCGAAGTGCGATTGACTGCCGACCAGACTGTAAATAGCGGGTCAACAGGTGTCACTGTGTCATCAGAGTGATTGGTGTATCTAAGTCCCATACTATCAGCAGTGGCAATCGGGCTTGAAAAGTCGGCACGTTTTTTACCTAAGTTTTTAACGTGAACGTCTCCCCAAAAGTAAGTATGGTTGGTAAAGAAGGACGGCACCATATTGTATTTTTTGAATGCGGCAAGCTGATCAGGTCGGGCAAATTGAGCATGAATGGGCACAGTACGGCGATCTTTATCAGCTGCTTGACCAGTCTTTTTGACCGCATACTCGTGTGCCTTGATGAGCATATCGGTTGCGCCATCACCATTATTATGGATAAAGAGCTGATTGTCACGAGCATAGGCTTTGACAAACATCTCGTTCAGCTCATCTTGGCTGACACTTGGTAAACCGCGGCAGTCCTTTTCACAATCTGGAACTGGTGTGAGATAAGGTTGGCTAAAATAGGCGGTCTTGCCTTGTGGCGAGCCATCTGCAACGATTTTGGTACCCTGTACTTTAAAACCGTTTTTATAGGTTTTCCATACGAAGTTTTTATCAGCCAAATTCTCATCTAAGTCACTCACTCCTGCTAGTGCGACCAAGTCAATTTTAAGTTTGCCTGCATCGGCTTGTTTTTGAAAAAACTGAATAGTGTTTCGAGCCGTTGAGCCATTGTGTGCCGTCGTTATACCGTTCTTTGCATAATAATCTTGCGTCTGCTCAAAGAATTTGCCTTGATTCGGCGCTAACACTTCTAGCATATTGCGCACGAACGGATACATCGCCGTTTCTTGTACGAGACCGTTTGGTTCATTAGATCCTTTAATTCGAGCAATATTACCGCCTGCTGGATTTTTACTGTCAGCAGTGATGTTCATCATAGCCAGCGCCTTGCTATTTGCCACGCCCATGTGACCACTTGTGTGTTGTAAATACACTGGATTGTTCGGCAATACTTTATCAATCTCGCTTTTGGTCGGATGACGCCCCTCGGCGAGCTGAGTTTCATCATAACCCCAACCAAATATCCAATCGCCATCAGCAATGTTATTGTCCACTTTATAATCTTTTAGCGTTTGCATCATTTTGGGAATACTATCGACTTGACCGATGGGCGGCGGGTTGAGATTGACCTGACCCATGGTGTTCGACACCATATCAAAATGACTGTGCGGATCGATAAAGCTGGGTAATAAGGTTTTATCTTGTAGATTAATCTGCGCGGCATTTTTATATTTCGATTGTGCCTCTTGTAAATTGCCCACATAGGCAATCTTGCCCGCTTGAGTGACTAAGGCTTCAGCCATTTGTGGCTGATCGCCCTCCATCGTGATGATGTTGCCATTGTAATAGACAGTTGCTGAGTTGCTCATATCCTTGGGCGCGGTCTGCATGGTAGTGCAACCTATGACACTCATTAATCCAATGCTCAGTACAGTTGGTTTTAGTAATGTGCTCATATTCATTACGTTATCCTTAAAAGGTGATTTGATGCTTACATCCGTGTGTCATAAGCATTGGTACGTGGTGGGCTTTCTATATTCTAAAAGTATTTATATTTTATCAGTGACTGTTGTTTTAAAAGATAGGAATGTTGCAACCAATTTAGCGATAAAGCCTTGTGCGGTCAATGCTATTTAAGAGTTTTGCATTGACAACTGTGGTATTGCCAATTGGATGAGAAGGTCGATCTATAAAGCTGCCGAATATAGTATCTTAAAAGCCAAATTGAGAAGTGCTGTATGACATCCTACGAGACGTCATGCTCATTTGGCATAAAAGATGAAAATCACGATATTAGTTGTCAATACCGTTTCACAATCAGGTATGATTAATTAGATAAATCGTAAAGTGATAAGGCTAAAAATAAGATGATAATTTTATGAAATAGTCATAAAAAGCAATTGCTTGCGTGGAAATTATTATTTTTTTAATCTTTTATTTTTGCGTTATTCTTCTTGCTTTAGAGGTGCTACCAACGGGGTTTTATACCATTATGAAATCAACTATCGAATTACTCGAGCACACGGATTTCCCAGCGATCAAACGTCGTGAGTTAACCACGCTACAGGTCAATATGGGTTACTTATGCAATATGTCTTGTGTGCATTGTCATGTGGCTGCCAGTCCTTACCGCACAGAGATGATGTCGCGTGAGCTGGTTGAGTTGATTCTAGAAGTCTTGCAAGCAAAAAATATCGAGACGCTTGATTTAACGGGCGGTGCGCCTGAGATGCACGAAGACTTTAAGTATTTGGTTACAGCCGCACGTGCCTTGGGTGTAACAGTAATTGATCGCTGTAATCTGACTATCCTGATGGAAGAAGGCTTTGAGGACATGGCACAGTTTTTGGCAGACAATGCGGTCGAAGTGGTGGCTTCTCTGCCATGTTATTCATTAGAAAATGTCGATAAGCAACGCGGTAAAGGCGCATTTGATGACAGTATATTGGGATTGCATAAGCTCAATGTGCTTGGCTACGGCAAAGTGGGTTCAAACTTAACGCTCAACCTCGTTTATAACCCGCAAGGTGCCACGCTGCCGCCCAATCAACAGCAGCTTGAAGCGGATTATAAGCGCGAGTTAAAAGCGCATTTTGATATCGAATTTCATCATTTATTTGCCTTGACCAATATGCCCATTCAGCGTTTTGGTGCGGTGCTATTGGCTAAAAACCAATTCCATCCCTATATGGATTTGCTCAAAGCCAATTACGTGGCCGCCAATTTAACCGAAGTCATGTGCCGATCGACCATCAGTGTTAATTGGTTAGGAGAGTTATTTGATTGTGACTTTAACCAGCAATTAGAGATTCCAGTGCCCAATAAGTCCCGTCGGCATCTAAGCGATTTATTAACACAAAATCCTGCTGGCGATGACATTGCTATTGCAGATCATTGCTATGGCTGTACGGCAGGGCAAGGAAGTAGCTGCGGTGGTGCGTTAGAAGAAGAGACAACAGATCAGACGATAGAAGAAATATCCTCGATTTAACCGGAGTCAATCATGTCAGTATTTAATAGTACAAGACTTAATAGTAAAAGCCTTTTTTTAAGCAGTGGTTTATTAATCAAAACGGCAGTGACCACTTCTATCCTGTTAGCCAGTATGGCAAGTTATGCGGATTTTAATCACAGCACTTGGGATAGTTTACTGAATAAAAACGTCACCATGACCAATGGTGGCAAAGCCTCAGTCGTTAATTACAACGGTATGAAAGCGGATCAAAGCAAACTTGATAGCTACATGGCGGCGACTGGTAAAATCAGCCAGTCGGAATTTAACGCTTGGAGTAAAGATGAGCAATTGGCATTTTTGATCAACGTCTATAACGCTGGCACTGTAGAGCTAGTCTTGACTAAATATCCTAACATCAAGTCGATTAAAGATATTGGCGGTATATTTGGTTCGCCATGGAAACAGGATTTCGTCATGCTATTAGACAAGAAGCGTTCGCTTGATGACATCGAGCACAATCTAATCCGTGGCTCTAAACGCTATAACGAACCACGTATTCACTTTGCAGTGAACTGTGCGAGCATCGGCTGTCCTGCGCTATTAAATGATGCTTTTACAGGGAGTAAATTAGATAAACAATTAGAGCAAGTGACGAGTAAATTCCTCGCGGATAGCAGTCGCAACCGTCTCAAAGGTAATACGTTAGAGATATCGCCAATTTTTAAATGGTATAAAGAAGACTTTGAAACTAACTGGCGCGGTACTAACGATTTAGAAGGGTTTTTGGCTCGTTACAGCTCGTCTTTAGGGCTTAACAAGTCGCAAACGGCTGAGCTAAAAGCAGGAAAAATGAAGATTGGCTATACCGATTATAATTGGAGCCTTAATAAGAAATAATGGTAACAACAAGTAAGAGTACTGCTAACTATGACAGCTATTGCGACGATTTCTATCATTATTCCAGTACTCAATGAGGCAAATAATTTGCCTTTATTGCTTGATAATATCAACAAGCTAAAGCCAAACCCGCAGCAAGTGATATTGGTCGATGGTGGTTCAAACGATGATTCTATTGGCATAATCCGCAGTTTTATTAATAAATTAATACCCGATAATGATCGTAAAATTGATTGGCAAATGACTGAGTCTAAAGCAGGGCGCGCGCTGCAAATGAATACAGGCGCAGCGTTAGCAACTAGCGATGTATTACTATTTTTGCACGCCGATACGAAATTGCCAATGGATGCTATAGAGAGTGTTTCTGAAGCGATGAAACGGGCAGAGTGGGGACGTTTTGATGTGCAAATAGATAGTCGTCAACCGACACTGCGATTGGTCAGTCAAATGATTAATTGGCGCTCACGGTTGAGCGGAATCGCGACAGGTGACCAAGCTATTTTTATTAGCCAGTTTTTATTTGAGCGAATTGGTAATTATCCTAACCAAGCGTTGATGGAAGATGTCGAGCTTTGCAAACAGCTAAAAGTTATTGCTAAACCTGCTTGTTTAAAAAGTAAAGTCATCACATCGGCAAGACGTTGGCAACAGCATGGCACTTGGCGGACGATTATTTTGATGTGGCATCTACGTTTTGATTATTGGCGCGGCGTATCAGCTGATAATATCAAAGCGCGTTATTATAAATAAAAGAATAAGCTCTTACAAAGAATAAGCTCTTACCATGAATCAAAACCAACAAACTTGCATTATTCTTTTCGCCAAGTTCCCCGCACAGGGCATGGCAAAAACGCGCTTGCAGCCAGCTCTTGGTATTGAAGGTGCAGCGAGAATGGCACGGCAATTACTTTTACATAGTATCGAGCAAGCTGTGGCCACGGGCTTTAGCATTGAGCTGTGTGTCAGCCCTGCGCCAAGCGATCCATGCTGGCAAACGCTTGGTTTGCCTGACTCGCTGCGATGGTCAGCGCAAGCAGATGGTGATTTGGGTTTGCGTATGTTAACCGCCAGTCAGCAAGCATTAGCACGTTTCGAGCACGTTATCTTGATAGGTACGGACTGTCCGAGTCTTACAACCATTCGTATTCGACAGGCTGCCCAGCAGTTAGAAACACAAGATAGCGTGATGATTCCCGCTTTTGATGGTGGCTATGCACTGTTTGGTTTTAAGCAAGTTGCTGCTCGTTTATTTAGCACTATCGAATGGAGTACGGCGAGCGTAGCAAAGGTTACTCAACAGCGCTTGGTAGAATTGAGCTGGTCTGTAAAGTTGTTAGCGCCTTTGCCTGATATCGATGAGCCTGAAGATTTACCGTATTTACCTGAAGATTGGCTTGATGATTAAAAGTTTATTGAGAACTAAAAATTGGTAACGTCTTATCATTTGAGATTTTTAGGTATGAAAAAGCCATCGAGCTATTTTGTTGACCCTATTAGGTTGATTATAGTTCGATGGCTTTTCGATAATCACAAATTGGTATCGTTAAGGCAATAATGCTGAAAGTCTGGTTTTAGTCTCTTCACTCATCGCCTCTACTGGCGTGACTAACGCTTGTGCTAAAGCATTATGAGCAATTGATTTAGGTCGTTCAGCAGCTAGTAGGGCGACCGCTTGCTTAATCACTGCTTGAGCGTTTTCAGCATTTTTTATTAGGTTTCTTATGGCATAGTCTGCACTAACGGCTTCTTCGGTAGGATGCCAACTATCAAAATCTGTGATCAATGCTAGCGTCGCGTAAGCCATACTCGCTTCACGTGCAAGCTTAGCCTCTGGCATATTGGTCATACCGATGATGTCCGCTTGCATCTGCCGATACCAGTGTGACTCTGCACGAGTGGAAAACTGCGGCCCTTCGATACAGATATAAGTGGCTTTTGCATGACATTGACCTTCGGCTATCTGCGCCTGAGTATAAGCACGCGTTAGAACATCCGCTACTTTAGGACATAAAGGATCAGCCATCGCGACGTGTGCCACTGCACCTTCCCCAAAAAAACTGCTGTTTCTATGCTTAGTCATATCGATCATTTGATTGGGAATGATCATATCTAAGGGTTTAAGCGCTTCTCTTAGCGACCCCACTGCCGATACCGAAATGACGTAGCGTACGCCCAAAGTTTTGAGGGCATAAATATTGGCACGATAAGGCACTTCGGAAGGGGTGAACTTATGACCTTGACCATGACGAGTTAGAAAGGCGACCTTTATGCCATTTAATTCACCTAAGACAATATCATCAGAGGGTTTGCCGTAAGGCGTCGATATGCTGACACTACGTTTATTGGTTAAATCTTGCATCTGATAAAGACCACTACCGCCAATGATGGCGATATAGGCAGATACCGATACCGATACTGCCGCTGACTTTTCTACACTAGATATTGTCATAAAGGTTTTCCCTATTTTTAGAGTAACAGATAACGGTGCCAAGATATGTGGTGACGAATTTGCAAATTTAGACGGGCTCTACTTTAAGTCAGCTGACTTACAAGACAACCGCTTAGGGTTTATATATAAAATATAATCAAGCCTACAGTATGGTAAAAATGCATTAAGAGCTAGCATCTAGTCATTTTATATCAGTATTTTTTGGTCAAATAACCTCGTTTGTATTTAGATGATTATAAAGGTTTACAATAGACACAGACTTTGGTTAAATGAATTGTCTAATGAAACATTGTTCCGCATAGCAAAACTTTATTTGGCTGTTGATTCATTATAAGAACGGCTGCTCCTTTACTTAAATAGCTTCGCATACAAAGTGTGAGTGTAGAGGGAATCTGGATGGCAGTTTATTTATAGCAAGAATTGCTATATTATTACAGGTCTGTAACGCATCACTATTGATATATTGATGTCGTTAAGTGTACTAACTCGATTATTTCAAGGATGAATTCAATGCTCAACTCTCTAAAATCTCCGTTACTTTTATCAGCAATGTTAAGCGCCACTTTAGGTCTGACAGCATGCTCATCACCAAGTTCAGAAAGTACAGACAGTACGGCAACAGATAGCGCTGCTACTGACACTGCCGCCGACAAGCTGGACACCAAGTTTCTTACCATCGCCACTGGCGGAGCATCTGGCCCTTATAACATCATCGGCACTTCATTATCAGAAGTCTATGTCAAAACCTTTGGGGTCAACTCAAAAACACAAACTACTGGGGCTTCAGTCGAAAATGTCAATCTATTGACCCAAGGTAAAGTTGATATGGTATTGGCGCTTAGTGATGTAGTCACCGACGCGGTCGAAGGCAAAAACAACTTTGATAAGCCAATAACCAACATCCAACAGATTGCAGTCTTGTACCCTAATGTGGTGCAAATTGTCACCACCAAAAAATCTGGCATCAAAAATATTGAAGACTTACGTGGTAAGCGCATCGCTGTGGGCGATCAAGGCTCTGGCACAGAAGTAAATGCTCGGACGCTATTAGAAGGGTTTGGTATCACATATGATGACGTTACCGTTGATTATTTAGGCTTTGCGGAAGCAGCGGACGGTATGAAAGCGGGTAAAATTGAAGCGGCTTTCTTTAGTAGTGGCCTGCCAAACTCTTCATTGATGGAGCTAGAGCAGGGTCTAGACTTACAGTTAATCACCATCAATCAAGACAAGCTAAAAGAAATCATCGCAACCAAGCCTTACTTTAAGACCTTTGAGATTCCTGCTGGCACTTATGGCAATGACGCCGCGATTCCAACCGCAGCAATCATGAATGCTCTATTGGTTAGCTCTGAGTTGTCTGAAGCAGATGGTTACAAGCTGACCAAAGCATTATTTGACAATTTAGACGGTCTAAAAACAGCGCACCAAGCGGCCAATGATATTAGCTTAGCAACCGCTCGTGAAGGTATGGTCGCTCCTATCCATCCTGGCGCTAAAAAGTACTATGATGAGCAAGCAGCTAAATAAGCGATTAGGGTTATTAATTGGCGTGGCAGGCATTGCCGCGCTGGTTTTTTTTACGCTATGGCATCTCTTTGTCCGTCAGCCTGTGGTGGAAGTGCGTGTCGCAGGCGTTGATGGTGCTAATGATAAAGTTTGCTACTTTGTCGAGCCAAATTTTCAATTGCGCTGGATACACTCTGTAGAAAAACAATGGTGGGAAGAGCAATACCAACGTATAGACAGCAGCAGTACAGAAGACGCTGAATTGCTGCTGACCACCACTTATTTTGAAGCTTTTGGGGCGGGCACACCCTCAACCGAAGCGCTTGCTACGATACAAAAACCTGACTATCTGGGTTATCAAATCAATGAGAAATTGCCTAAGCTTAATTGGGTGGTCTCACGGCTTACCAAAGGTGAGATTGACTATGGTAACTACCAGATGCTCATTCATCGCTGGGTGCCAGACTATTCTGAAGTAACGATCATGCCGAAAACGTATGGTTTCATTGATAGATTTAACAAGGATTTGTGTCATGAACTCCCAAGTGATGGATCACAATAATGTGACAACGATGTCAGATAACCATATCAATAACGACTTGCCTATACATTCCAACACGGATGCTGATACTCAGGTCGACGCTGAACTCGAGGCGCAAGCCCACAATAAAGCCATATTAGAAAAGTATGATAGAGAATCCATTACACGGCACATCACTCAAGGACCAGTGAAGTATTTTATCGCTGGACTTTGCATTTTATATTCACTGTTTCATTTATATATCACCTTTAATCCCATGCCAGCGCTGCTACAGCGCTCTGTACACGTGGGTATTGGTTTTGCCTTAATTTTCTTAATTTTTCCAGCGAGCAAAAAAAGCAGCCGTCAGCGCGTCGCATGGTATGACTGGATATGGTTTGCCCTGTCATTGTCTGGAATGGGCTATCTGATATATGAATATCAAGATATCGTGACCTCACGTGGCGGTATGGCCAATCAGATGGATGTGATATTTTCGCTGATTACAGTGGTCTGCGTATTAGAAGGCAGTCGCCGTATCACAGGTTGGATTTTACCGATATTGGCAGGGATATTTTTGGCGTATCCGTTTGTCAGCCATTTGGATTTTATGCCAGACCGGTTACTAACGCGTCCTTATGACATGGGTGATATCTTTGGTCAATTATTCCTAAAAACCGAAGGCTTATACTCTGTTGCGATTGGTGCATCGGTCACTTTTATCTTCTTATTCATTCTTTTTGGTGCATTCTTAGCCCGCTCGGGAATGGGACAACTGTTTAATGATTTGGCATTGGCCATCGCTGGTCATAAAAAGGGAGGTCCGGCAAAAGTAGCGGTGATTTCTAGTGGTTTTATGGGCAGTATTAATGGCTCTGCTTTGTCAAACGTCGTCAGTACTGGTGCCTTTACCATTCCGCTCATGAAAAAGGTTGGTTACCACAAAGATTTTGCCGGTGCCGTTGAGGCAAGTGCCTCTGTTGGCGGGCAAATATTACCGCCGATTATGGGTGCGAGTGCCTTTATCATGGCGGAGACAACAGGCTTGCCGTATAGCACAATTGCGTTGGCGGCCTTATTGCCAGCGATATTGTATTATCTGGGCGTCATTGCTCAGGTGCATTTTCGCGCTGGTCGTCGTGATCTAAAAGGTATCGCTAAAGAAAGCTTGCCAGCCGTGAAAGAAGTGTTAAAAGCCCGAGGTCATATGCTGCTACCGATTGTATTTTTGATTTTCTTATTAATCAGAAACGTGCCCGTCGGATATGCAGCGGCTTATACCATTGGTTTTACTGTCTTGGTCAGTATGCTGCGTAAAGAGACTAGGATGGGTTTCTCTGACATTTTGGGTGCATTAGAAGATGGCGCACGCCAGTCGCTCGCGGTAATGGCTGCCTGTGCAGTCGTCGGTATTATCATCGGAGTCGTGAGTCTAACCAGCTTTGGAACAGTGATGACCTCATCAATTGTCACACTTGGTGCAGGGTCATTATTTTTCACGCTCATTTTGACCATGCTTGCCTCGATGGTATTGGGCATGGGACTGCCGTCTATTCCTGCCTATATTATTACAGCAACGATGGCAGCACCAGCCTTAGCTGGCTTTGATATTCCAATTTTATCAGCGCATATGTTTGTTTTTTACTTTGGTATCTTTGCTAATATTACACCGCCTGTGTGTCTGGCAGCCTTTGCTGGTGCGGGTATATCTGGTGGCGATCCGATGAAGACAGGATTTTTATCGCTCAAACTGGCACTCGCCGGATTTATCGTGCCGTTTATGTTTATCTATAGTCCAGCGATGTTAATGATTGATCCTACTGGGCTTGCAGTAACTGCTAAGGACTTCCCGCTACCACCTATTATCGATATTATCACGGTAGTATTGACGTCGATTACGGGTGTTCTCGCACTTAGTGCGGCATTAGAGGGTTATTTTAAAAGCGATATGAGCCCAGTAACACGCGTTATTTTGGCAATCGGAGCTTTGCTGTTAATCTATCCTGGAATAACGACTGGTCTAGTGGGTGGCGTGATCGTTATTGCTATCGCCATCTTTAATACTAGAAATAGTGGCGAGCCAACGCCAACTTTAACCATTTAAGGCGTTGCGGTTGAAGGTTTTAATAATTCATCAAAGCTAAAAAAAGGGTGAATAACATAAGATGTTCTTCACCCTTTTTACATGCTCAACTTAATTTTTAAGCATTAGCTCATTAAACCCCGACACTTAGCAGCCAAGTTTGCCTTCTGCTGCCAATGCTTTTTTGCTACGAATCGGTGCAGGGCAGTCTTCGCCGTAATATTGACGATCGGCAAAGTAGCTTGAGCGTACCATTGGGCCTGCCCAAATGTTAAAGAAACCGATTTTTTTACCATAATCCATATAACGCTGGAACTCGTCTGGATGGACGTAACGATCGACAGGCGCGTGGTTTTTACTGGGTTGCAAATACTGACCAACCGTAATCATATCCACGTTATGTGCTTTTAGGTCATCAAGCAAAGCATAAATCTCTTCTTCAGTTTCACCAAGGCCAACCATAAAACCGCACTTGGTCGCGATATCAGGGCGACGCTCTTTATAGAGTTTGAGCAAATCTAACGAATGCTGATAGTCAGAGCCTGGGCGGAAGGCTTTATATAAACGAGGCACGGTTTCGATGTTATGGTTAAAGACATCGGGCGGTGTTTCAGTAAGCAAGTCTAGCGCGATATCCATACGACCACGGAAATCTGGTACTAATATTTCAATGAGGCAATTCGGGCTAAGTGCGCGAGATTCATTGAGCACTTCAACGAAATGCATCGCGCCGCCATCTTTTAGATCGTCACGATCCACAGAGGTGATTACCGCATACTTAAGCTGCAAACCTAAAATAGTCTCGGCAGTGTGACGCGGCTCATCTGCATCTAGCTCATTAGGACGACCATGACCGACGTCACAGAACGGACAGCGACGGGTACAGATATCACCCATAATCATAAAGGTCGCGGTGCCATCAGCGAAGCACTGCGGCAGGTTAGGGCAGGCCGCTTCCTCACAAACCGTGTATAGCTTTTGCTCACGCAAGGTGGCTTTGATACGAGCTACTTCAGCAGGCGAGGACATTTTAACCCGAATCCAATCTGGCTTTTTCTTGGCCTCGATGGTCGGAATCACTTTAATTGGGATACGGGCAACTTTATCGTAGCCACGTAGCTTTTCGCCTTGAATGGCTTTTTTAGGTTTGACCTTAGCAGCAGGCACATGTGTTTGTACGGCAGTTGTCATAATAAAGTATCTCTTAACCCTTTATAGTATAAGGGTTTATGGAATTATTAGAATGTGTTGTGAGTGAGGACATTATAGCAGAAACTTAGGGGCTAATTTTCAATGAATAATGTTTAACTGATCATTTTGAGGTGGATCATTAAGGCTACTATGGTTTGTCTTGCAACCGTAGTTTTAAATATCTATATCAATATCCAACTCATTCAGGGTTTCTATGGCAGCACGAAACGCTTCTTGAGTGGCAGGTGCCCCGCAATAAGGCAAGCTGTGCATTAATACTTCTCGAATCTCAGCGACACTTGCGCCATTATTGATGGCACCTCGAATGTGCCCTTTTAGCTCAGTTGGACTTTTTTGCGCAATTAAAAAAGCAATGGTGATTAATGAGCGATATTTGCGCGGCAATACTGAGTCATCTTGCCATGTGCTGCCCCAAGCGTGTTCGATAATCCAGTCTTGTAATGGTTGGGTAAATCCAGTCGCGCTATCCAGTGAACGTTTGACATGTTGCTCACCCATTACCTCGGTGCGAACTTTTAGACCGTTTTGATAATTAGAGTTGCTCTTTATATGGCTGTTTTCCATATCGCTGTTTTCTCTATTTTTGTTTTGCATTGCACTACTATCCATATCATCATCCTTAATGTTTATTCATTTAGTATATGGTTAATAAAAGCTGTTTTTTCAAGCGTTATTTTTCTAAGTGATATTTTCTCTAAGCTATCGTATCAAGATGATATTTTATCAAATAATATCCTATAAAGCGTCTAGCAGTCACAGCGTATGTATTTACTCATAAATCGAGCGGTGCTTGACTAAAATGACAAGCTATATATCGATTGTGCAAGGCTGCTCAATCATATTGTTGATGGTACTATTTATATAATAAATGTTCAATATGACCCCTTTATAATCGCTTTATGAGCCTTTTAAAGGCTGAGCCATTAACATTTAGGGCGTTTTAAGCTATGATTGCACCAATAATTATTTCATCTAGTATATAGACGCAGGCGGTCATGCTGACTACCCACGTAATGTACTAATACCCCCAACTGACGAGGACGACTATTGTGTTAGAAGCTTATCGTAAACATGTCGAAGAACGTGCTGAGCTAGGAACGGTTCCGCTACCACTGAATGAAAAACAAGTAGCAGAGTTGGTCGAACTACTAAAGAATCCACCAGCAGGCGAAGATGCGTTCTTGATGAACCTGCTAGAAAACCGTATTCCTGCTGGCGTTGACCAAGCGGCATACGTTAAAGCGGCGTTTTTAGCAGCGATCCTTAAGGGTGAAACCTCTTCACCACTTATTAGCAAGCAAAAAGCGGTTCAAATCCTAGGCACGATGCAAGGTGGCTATAACGTTCAGCCATTGGTTGCGGCACTGGATGACGCGGAAGTGGCACAAGACGCTGCTGAAGCGTTGAAAAAGACGTTACTGGTATTTGACGCGTTCAATGACGTGACTGAAAAAGCAGAAGCGGGCAATGCTATCGCTAAAGAAGTGGTTCAATCTTGGGCTGACGCTGAATGGTTCTTGAACCGTGATGCTGTACCAGAAAAGACCACTTACACGACGTTTAAAGTGACTGGCGAAACCAACACCGATGACTTGTCGCCTGCGCAAGATGCGTGGAGCCGCCCTGATATCCCATTGCATTCATTAGCCATGCACAAAAACTCTCGCGACGGCATCACTGCTGACGAAGAGGGCGTTGTCGGTCCAATGAAGCAAATCGAAGCATTAAAAGAAAAAGGCCATCCACTCGCTTATGTTGGTGACGTGGTAGGTACAGGCTCTAGCCGTAAGTCTGCAACCAACTCAGTATTGTGGCTCATGGGCGATGATATCCCTAACGTGCCAAACAAACGTGGCGGCGGTCTAGTACTTGGTAACAATATTGCACCTATCTTCTTTAACACCATGGAAGATTCTGGCGCATTGCCAATCGAAAAAGTAGCCGTTGATAACCTAAACATGGGTGATGTGTTTGACATCTATCCTTATGAAGGCAAAATCACTAAGCATGATTCTGATGAAGTATTGTCTACATTCAAATTGAACTCACCAACATTGCTTGATGAAGTTCGTGCTGGCGGTCGTATTCCATTGATCGTTGGTCGTGGTTTGACCAATCGTGCTCGCGCATACATGGGTCTTGGACATTCAGATATCTTTGCTAAGCCAGAAGAGCCAGTTGATACGGGTAAAGGCTTTACCCTAGCGCAAAAAATGGTCGGTAAAGCTTGTGGTCTAGAAGGCGTACGTCCGGGCATGTACTGTGAGCCTAAAATGACGACTGTAGGATCGCAGGATACTACTGGTCCGATGACTCGTGATGAGCTAAAAGATTTGGCTTGCCTAGGTTTCCAAGCAGACTTAGTAATGCAGTCATTCTGTCACACTGCCGCTTATCCAAAGCCAGTTGACGTTGAAACTCAGCACACACTACCTGACTTTATCATGAACCGTGGCGGCGTAAGCTTACGTCCTGGTGATGGTATCATTCATAGCTGGTTGAACCGTATGCTACTTCCAGATACCGTTGGTACTGGTGGTGACTCGCATACGCGTTTCCCAATGGGTATCTCATTCCCAGCAGGTTCTGGTTTAGTAGCATTCGCAGCAGCGACTGGTGTTATGCCACTTGATATGCCTGAATCTGTCCGTGTACGCTTCGTTGGCGAACGTCAGGCTGGTATCACGCTACGTGACCTAGTACATGCGATTCCTTATCAAGCGATTAAAGAAGGTCTATTGACCGTTGATAAGAAAGGCAAAATCAACGAGTTCAATGGTCGTATTCTTGAAATCGAAGGTCTAGAAGACTTGACCGCTGAGCAAGCATTTGAGTTATCTGATGCCTCAGCTGAGCGTAGTGCTGCTGGTTGTACCATCACTTTGTCTGAAGCGTCAGTGACTGAGTACTTAAACTCAAACATTACCCTTCTAAAATGGATGATCTCAGAAGGCTATGGCGATGCGCGTACTATCAGCCGTCGTATCGAGCAGATGCAAGAATGGCTAGCGAACCCAAGCCTATTACGCGCTGATGCTGATGCTGAATACGCCATCGATATGACTATCGATATGAGCACTATCAAAGAGCCTATCCTTTGCTGCCCGAACGATCCAGACGATGCAAAAACATTGGCTGATGTCGCTGGCGATACCATTGATGAAGTGTTCATTGGTTCATGTATGACCAACATTGGTCATTTCCGCGCTGCGGGTAAACTGCTACAAGACGTACCAGCAGGTAGTTTGAAAACTCGTCTATGGATTGCGCCGCCGACTAAGATGGATGCGCGTCAGTTGATGGAAGAAGGTTACTACAATATCTACGCTCAAGCAGGCGCTCGTACTGAGATGCCAGGTTGTTCACTATGTATGGGTAACCAAGCACGTATCGCACCGAAATCTACGGCGGTATCGACGTCAACTCGTAACTTCCCAAACCGTCTAGGTCAAGGTGCTAACGTATACCTAGCTTCTGCAGAGCTTGCAGCCGTAGCAGCGGTACTTGGTAAATTGCCAACCAACGAAGAATATCAGCAGTACGCTGGTATGCTGGATAGCATGGGCGAAGAAGTGTATCAGTACATGAACTTCGATCGTATGGATTCTTATACTGAAGAAGCTGACAAAATTAACGTTGCTCAATTGACCTAGTATTGGTTCAAGCTTAAGTTAAACGTTTTTAAGTTCTAAAAATAAACCCCGTATCGTGATGATGCGGGGTTTTTTGGTTTATTAATATGACATTATTTCTTTATTAGTAAGTCCGTATAAGATTTTATAGACTAATATAGTTTTGTAATAAAATATTCTCAAGTAATTGTTTATAGGATTTCAATATAGTGCGACATAAGTTGACGTATAGTATTTTCTCTTAGTTGATTCCAAAAATAATTTAAATTATATTGATAGAGAATCAGAGTACGTATATAAAAATTTTAGTTACAAATAACAAGAGTAGGTCATATGAACGAAATTATAGTTGTACTGCAGATACTATCTTTACTAGGTATTGCGAGCTTATTTATGTTTAGGAAATATTTGTTTTATTATTCTTCGGAAAAAGGAAAAAACCTTGCTACTAAGGAAGATATAAAGGAAATAACTAGAGAAATAGAAAGCGTGAAATCTGAATATTTAGTGGAACTTGAAAAATTTAAGATTGAACTTTCAGAGTCGTTACATCAAAAGAATGAAGTATGGATAATGAAAAGAAATGCTTGCTTAAAAGCTCTTGATTTAGCCAATGCTATTTTAAGTAATTATGAATACTCTAATGTATCTAAAGAAAATATGGTTCCGCAGCGTGAAAGTATTGAGTCTGCACGCTCATGTTTTAATGAGCTAGCTTGTACTTGTGAAAGTTCAGAAGTAATTGAACAGTTGAAAAAAATAATGTTTGATGTTGGTAGTCTTGATTCGATTGTAGATCTAAGAGTAGCAGTTCGTAAAGAGCTTGGATTTGACAATACATCAATTGATATTGACCGAGAGCGTGCATTTCTTGGTAAAATAAACTGTGATATTGATAGAAGTTAAGTATACTAAATTGCTGCAATGGAAACCCCGTATCGTCATGATGCGGGGTTTTTCTATAGTCTTCTATGAATAGGCAGTCTGGTTTTTTATGGTGCCTTATGTATACTATAAGGGCAGGCGGAAACCGTGGCTCTGTACTGAATCGATCTTTTCTATTTCGGGACGGACCGATACTTTGATAGGCACTTTTTGTTTATGCTTAAGTGCACTGGAGTTTTGGTTGATTACTTTATCCCCACTCAAACGTCGTATCGTCTATGTGACTATTTTCGAGCTTATCGCTATTATTTCTTCTACTTTTGTATTGATGAAACTCAGCGGTAGCGACGCGGCAGAATCATTACCAGTTGCTGTGATGGTGTCATTGGCAGCAGTGATTTGGAACTTCTTATACAATACAGCTTTTGAAGCGTGGGAACGTCGTAAGCATGTGGCAAAGCGCACCTTACTTATTCGCAGTGCGCATGCATTAGGGTTTGAAGGCGGCTTGGTATTGATTTGCTTACCGCTATATATGATTTGGTATGACGTTGGTTTAATCAAGGCCTTTATGATGGAGGCGGCGTTACTGCTATTTTTCTTGGTTTATACCTTTATCTTTACCTTGGGTTTTGACAAGATATTTAGCTTACCGCATCACTATAAGACAGCCTCTGATTCTTAAGAGTTAGAAGTGTTAATTAAAGATATGTTTAATACGGAATTTTCTTGATATTGTATGACCTAAAAAAAAGGCTGCCATTAGGCAGCCTTTTTGATGATAGCGCAAAAAAGAGTGTGATCAGGTTATTATTTACCTTGATAAACAGGCTTACGTTTTTCCATAAATGCGGTAATACCTTCTTTAAAATCATCCGTTTTAGCAAGCATGGTCTGTTGATCCACTTCCATATCGAGCGCTTCATTGAGACCCATATAAGCGTGCGTATTAATCATATGCTTCATTGATGCCAATGCTTTTCCGGGCAGATTGCTCAGGCGCGTTGCCAATGCCAATACGCTAGCATCCAGCTCGTCGCTACTGACCACATCATTAACCAAGTTTAAGCGTGCCATATCTTCCGCTTTGAGTTTATCGCCAAGCATGACCATCTCAGTGGTTTTTGCCACACCGATCAATTGATTCAGTAAATAAATGCCGCCAGCATCTGGTATTAGACCGATATTGACAAAGGCTTGCACGAATTTGGCATTATCAGCGGCTATGCGAAAATCACAAGTCAGTGCCAAGTTCATGCCAGCACCTGCCACTGCGCCTTCTAATTTAGCGATAATAGGCTTATGAATATTACGCAACTTTAAGCTAATCTCAGCGACTTCGCCAACCATAAAATTTAGCTTATTCGACAGCGCCTCGCTTTCCATGCCGTTTTCTAACATCTCACCGATATGACCGCCACTTGAAAAGTTATTGCCTGCGCCTTGCAGGATGATAACTCTGACGTCTTTATCTTCATCTGCATTCGTCAATGCATTCATCATGGCATCTTTGAGCACTGTGCTAAAGGCATTCAGTGTTTTGGGATCGTTCATCGTGATGGTTGCGATATGGTTTTCTACTTGATATTCGACGAGAGGGTGTGACATGGTTGATATCCTTAATTGAGTTTTCTATAAAACATTTTTGGTAACACTAGGGCGTGTCCCTAATTCAGTTTGCAATGAATCATAGTACAAGCTAGATACAGCATAGACTTATAATTACGAGCCAATTTCTCGTATCTAGTCGCAATACTACGGAAGTGCTTTA
>NZ_JAFCVA010000018.1:0-33566 GCF_049896785.1 Psychrobacter sp. TWP2-1-2
TTACTTAAATGTATAATAGTTCTATTGAGTCAGCAAGATAGCTACTTGATAAGGTCATCAAATTGACGACCACCGCACAAGCAAGCGGATTAAAAATTGCTAAGGAAGAAAAAAATGAAATTTTTTACTGATGTTAAGACAAGCGAAGAATTAAAAAAAGCCTTTAAATCTCTTATGATGAAACACCACCCCGACAGAGGCGGAGATACAGCGACTTGCCAAGCAATCAGCGCAGAATATGACGAAATGATGCAAAAAATTATCAATGGTTTTGACGACTCAAATTATACAAAAAACGATAAAGGTTATAGTTTTTGGGAAAACAGAGCAGAGCATACAGAAGTTGAAATAAAAGTACGTGAGGCTATCGAGAAAATTATCAGCCTTGACGGTTTAATCATTGAAATTGTGGGCGTATGGGTTTGGGTATCAGGCGACACCAAAACGCATAAAGACGCTTTAAAAGAGGCAGGCTTTTACTGGTTTAATAAAAAGAAAATGTGGGCGTTCGCAGGTAAAAAAAGCAGTGGCAGAGGCAAAATGAAAATAGACGACGTAAGGGAAAAATACGGAAGTACCACCGTCAGCAAGCAAAGCAAGCCGAGCCATAAAGCGATTAATCCAAGCCGTAAAGCTATAACGGCATAGATTGAAAAAAGGGGTAGCAGATAGTTACCCCACCCTCATTTTTTAAACCTTATAATTTAGGCAGGCACACCATGACAAAGCAATCATTCACTATTGAAATTTACGAAGTTAATAAACGCCTTGTTACAGTAAAGGCAGATAGCGAGGCTCAAGCAATCGCACAAGCTAAAGACGGATATTATAAAGGGCGTACAGTGCTAGGCAGTCATTATCATTCAGGGCATTTAATCAGAGCAATGAAACCAAAAAAAGCGATAAAAAAAGGTTTTATTTATCAGCTTTTAAACTCACTTGAGAGCAAGAAAGCATAAGCCACCACCGCCCCAAGTACAAAAAGCCCATTCTAGCGAGTGGGTTTTTTTTCGTCTCAAGATTGACCGACAAGGCGCACCGCCCCAACTAGCCACGATCACAAACAAGCAAAAAGACGCTTGTTTGTGGGCTAGCTAAACCACCACCGCAGCAGCTAAAAAGGTAGTAATATGGGTTACATTACGTTACATTAAAGAGCTGATTTTACCCCTTGCTAGGGTAGTAATATGGGTTACTTAAAGGTATAATAGTTCTATTGAGTCAGCAAGATAGCTACTTGATAAGGTCATCAAATTGACGACCACCGCACAAGCAAGCGGATTAAAAATTGCTAAGGAATTTTAAAATGAATTTATTTACCCCACCGAAAAAAGCAGTCGGAACACTTAAAGGCGTTAATGGAAACGCTAACGTCTTAATAGGACGTTTCAAAGAGTTAGCCCGTGATGATGGATGGTCAAGGCAGGAGGCGCAGCAAGTCGCTGATTTTGCTAGGAGCAAAGACTATAACGGATTAATCGAAGTGCTAAACGAACATTTATTTTGGTATTGATATGTCGAGTTATTAGAAAAGAGCTATCCAACTAGGATAGCTTGCCATTCACTTAAATTTTTGGAATTATAATATGAAAATGCTAAAAAGTATTAAAGGTAAAGCCCTAGCAGCCGTGATAGCCGTCGTCTTTGTGATAATGGCTTATACTGTCGTTGGTAATGTTATTGGCAGTAAGCCTATAAAGTCAGGTACTAATATTATTACTGGTGAGGTGATGGATTTTGAAAACGCTAAACCACTTGATGAGGCTTATAGTGTGCTTAGGGATTATGCTAATGAAGTTAATAAAATGCCTGAAAATAGAGAGCGCAAATCTTTTATAAAAGAGGTTGATAAGGCTATCAGTTCGGGTAACGCTGACATGGGATTGATTAGCGTGAAAGAATGGAACACATTAAATGATAAGTTCCAAAAAATACATGATGAATATCAGATTGAGATAGAGCAGCCATACGACGAGTATTATAAGAAAAAGTATAACCTAAAATAAGATAGCCGAGCCAAGCGCAGGCAGCCCATTCTAGCGAGTGGGTTTTTTAGTTAAATCCAAAAATAATAATAGTCGTTTCTGTCTTAACAGCAGTTAAGGCAGCTGATAAGTAACCATGATGGAGGCTGTCGCATTGGTAAACAGACACCAATGCGCCACCACGCTTTTCACTTCAATGCCTGCCCCTATTGGCTTGCTATAGTAATTGATACCTTGTTTGCTTGCTAAGCGTCAAACAGGTATCAAAACTATATCTAAGCCCCTAGTGACCGTCATTTCTCGTTTCAATCGTTGCCTCGAAAAGCGCACAGTCTAAGTATCGTTTTAAATTCACACTTGGACTGCTTATACCAGGTTTTTACATACAGCCGTAAAAAACATGGCATAAGCGGCCAAGTGTAGGATCAGCTAATAAACTAAAAATAAGGTTATTGTTATGGCAATGTCGGAGTTTAAAAGACAAGCAGTAAGAGACATGAATAAACGGTTTTTAATGGTCGCATTGGTGATAAGCAGCTTGTTTGCAGCCATGTACTATGCACTTGCCTTTATAGAAGAAATGTTTGATAAGAAACTAGCAGAAAGTGTAGCAGCAGGAGATATAGAGAGTGTTAGCTTGATCGCAGCAGACAATGCGATTAGTTTTATTGGAATGATACAAGCAGCTGTAATCAGTGGATGGGTTCTAATAATGATCTTAATGATTTTTAAATGGCTTTTTAGACAATATATTGCGAGAACATGATTATGTTCTCGCAGTTATTTAATGCTATTTTCGTGGCGTTGGCTGTCTCATTCTCATAACGGTTCTTAGCATAGCCAAACCTTGCTCAATAGGTATCACTTCATTAGGATCGGACAAGTCTTTAGGTATATCGACTTGCAGGATTTTAGCTAAATTTGACACGTAAGCAAATCTATTACCTTTAATAGAATTTACAGCATATTTTATGGCATCAGAGCCTTTGATTTTTAAAAGGTAGTTAAACTCTATAGCGTCTCGTTTAGAGACAATCAACACGCCATGATCATTTACTTTGTCAGCAAGATTATTATTTGACATTAGCTACCACCTTTTTTTTAAAATTAATCAAAAATTATTGCCTCTTTTGGAGGCAATAAAAGCTCTTTTAATGAGCTAATCAGTAGGTACTATTGTATAGTAATATGGGTTACTTTTCAAGTAATACCATTTAAGTAAATGTTATTATTATAGCAGCTAGTATCATTCCAAAAATCATACCACCTACTGCCCCCATGAGGATATTGCGTTGATTATTTACAGCGCCTTGCCCCTCTTGCATCATTTCATTGATCGCTTTTTGCATCGTGGTTTTGGTGCGTTCATACATAATATCTTGACTCTTTGACCATACATCTTGAATGATCGCATCTTTTTGACCCTCTAATTTAGCCAGTAATTTCTCAACATAAGAGATACGACCATTAAAATCTGTCAAACCTTTTTCATGCTGATCTTTCAAAGCAGATAAACCATCTTCATGCTTAGTTTGAATGGCTTGCAGCATTTCAGTGTTTATAGTCTTTATAGCATCTGTCAATTCTGCTTGAGTCAATTTTAGCAAGGTAGAGTTATGCAACATCATTAAGATTAAAGGATCATCTTCAGTGATTTTTATGCGAGTGTGTCTAAAAATATCATCAACTATAAGTTGCGCTTTATTGGTCGCATCAGCACTATGGGTTTTTTTGACGACCACAGGCGCAGTTTCAGCCACTTCAGCAGGCTTTTCTACTGGTGCAGGCTTTACCGCATCATCATCACTAGGCGCAGTTTCAGCCACTTCAGCAGGCTTTTCTACTGGTGCAGGCTTTACCGCATCATCATCACTAGGCGCAGTTTCAGCCACTTCAGCAGGCTTTTCTACTTCTTTATTAACTGCTTTTTCAAGGTCATCTAAACCACCTTGATCATCTTCGTCATCAAAAGAGGGCGGAGTATCGTTATTATGTAAATCTATACTGTTTAGTTCGTCGTCTATATCACTCATATTAATTACTCTTATAAGGTTAAATGCTTTTTTAAGACGAGAGATAGTGATACCAAAGTATCACTATCTCTACCCTACTCTATTCAGTTGCAGCGATTTCAGCATTAGCATCATCAAAACAAAATAGGCTATCAAGCTGATCATAAATATCATTTTTGATCGTCATTAACCGTCTAGTTTTCAAAAAACTAAAATCTTCAGAGTCTTTTACTTCATTGAAAATCAAGCCATTGGTAAGCATTTTCTTAAAATCTGCCTCATAAGTATCAACATTACGTTTTTCTATTTTAACTGTTCCTATAATATTGCCACCAGTTGCTTTATTCATAGCTTTAATGTCAGTTGGAGTTTGTGCAGGTGCTTGATACTCATTACCCCAAATAACAATAGGTGTGTTCGGATAATTTTTGCAAAGCTGTATTAGACATTCGGCTGTTTCTGATTTACTAGAACCATAGTCAACAGGTACATGAATGACTAATTGCTTTTCAATTTCAGCAAACATTTCAGGGATTTCATTACTTAGTAAATAGCTATTAATGTAAATAAAATCACCACTACCAGTATCAACAAGCCCAACCCCTGAACTTTCAGCAAAACTTTCAATAAATTCATCGAACTTAGATTGATCAATCATACGTTCTCTACCGACTTTTTTTATAATGTCGATAGTTTTAACATCAAGTGCTTTATAGCTTGAAAAAGTTTGGTTGCTAGGATCGGTATCAACAAGCTCAACATTGCTTGATCTATCTTTTAAATAGTTACCCAATAAAAAAGAAACTACCGATTTACCTGCCCCACCTTTAGATTGCATGACAAGATTAACTGAATTGCTTAAATTTAACTTTTGCATGGTTTTACCTTATGAATTATTTTTTAATAAGAAACTAATTTTAATTTTTAAACCAATTTTTTATGAGTTGGCTACTTCGTCGTAATACTCTTTAATATCATCCCAATATTGATCATCGTCAATATAAGAGCTAAGACCATCATAAGTCATAAGGATAATATTCAAGATATTGAAAGCATTTTGACGGTTGATATGGTCAAATTTTCGTAAGGTAGAGAGCTTAAAATACGTCTCATAAGCCTTTGCATCAGTGCGTAAATTCAGTAAAAATCCCCTTGCTACTTGTGCAGAACCACTATGTTCAAGAGCTAATTCAGCTAATTCATAAAGAGAAATATCAAACTTATGTTTGAGTTTGATAAGATCACTTGTACCAGTTTTTTCTATTGGTATTGGTGCTTTGTACTTGTTAAGTTTACTCATAATTTCACCTATGGTTGCTATTTAAAATAAATGATCAATACTTATGCCTTTACCTGCGTTTTCGTCAAAGTCTCTAATTTTCTTTGATGGTTTAACAGGCTCAATCTCAACTTCGATTTTCGGCTTTTTTGGAACATCAGAAATAGACTTGTCTTTTTGCTGATTTTTTAGATTTTCTTTACTATGTTGCTCGCCAACTTGTAATTTTTTGAACGCATCGTCATCCTTGTGCTTATGATAACTTTTACTAACTGCGTTACGGCTTATAGATACTTTAAATTCTGTTTCTACTAGCTTAGCAATTTGCTCAAAAGTATATGCTATAAGTGGATTTTCACGCTCTTTAATAATAAAAGCAATAGCAGCATCACTTAGCTTTCTTCGTGTTTCTTTTGCCATTTTTTAACCTCGTATGTCTTATAGTTTATCTTTACTACCTAATGACACCTAATGACACCTAATACTACCTAATGACACCTATTCTATATCTTTTTGAGATAAACACAAGCTATTTTACCACCTAATGACACCTAATGACACCTAATACTACCTAATGACACCTAATAATGATCTTAATGCCAAAATTTCTAACAAGTTATTAATTTTGGCACGAAAAACGGAAGAATGAGGCGGTAAGGAGGTTATAAGGGAAAACAAACTTGATTGCAGGATAGGCTACCGCCGTCAAAAATGGGGTATTTTTGTGTTATAATTAGTTTGTTGTTGTCGTTGTTATTGTCCTTATTCTCTTTGAGAGGTGCTTAATGGCTAAAAATTCTTATTTCAAACTGGCAGGCTTAACAGAGGATCAAAAGCTATTTTTAAAAGACTATGCCACAGTGAACACAGGTAAGCGCAGCATTACAGCAGGAATTTTAACGCTTATAAATGAGTCAATGAGTGAGAGCAAAAAAATCATACAAGCACAGGCTAAAGCATTACTGCCTATTCAAGAAATACCAAGAGACAAGCAAGCCAACTTCAAAAAAAGGGTTCAAATTTCACTACTTCAACATGACCATGATTGTTTAGAAAACCTATCTAATAATACAGATAGTTCTATACAACATTATATCATTTGCATGATACGCAATCACCTTTATAACAAACATGAATTGCTAGGTAGTGAGATAGAGACACTTAGAAAAAGTAATTATGAGCTTTACAGAATAGGCGTAAACGTAAACCAAATTGCCAAGCAGCTAAACGCAGGCAATCAGGCTCATTTTGATATACAAAAACTATCAGAGCAGATAAGTAAACATACAACTATAGTTGAGAATATACTCAAAGAAAACTTGAATAGGTATTAAACAATGGCAGCCCAATATTTTGATAGCCCCGAAAACTGGTTTAATAAATCAAACAACAAAACAAAAAAATCTTCAGGCGCAGGAGGCGGTAAAACAAGGCGAGTATCAAGACCAAGTAAAGCGCCACAAGCGAAAACGACCAACGTAGCAAAAGGCGTTAATGCAAGCAGTTCATCATCAAAACCTCAAGCAATGGTAAAGATAAGCGGATCATCAAAAGGAGGTAATAAAGCGCAGGCGCATCTTGATTATATAGGGAGAAAGGGCGAAGTAGAGCTTGAGAACGAACAAGGCGAAAAGTTTAAAGGTAAGGATCAAAAAGAATTGATTAAAGCATGGCAAGCTATGGGTATGCACGACGACCATAAGACAGGTAAAAAGCGAGAGGCATTACATATCGTCTTTTCAATGCCTCAAGGTACTAACCCTGATGGTTTAAAGTCAGCCGTAAAAAACACAGTAGAAGAAGAATTTGCAGGGCATAAATACTTTATAGCTCAACACAAAGACACTGATAATCCCCATTGCCACGTTTTGCTATGTGCAACAGATGATCGAGGCGCAAGGCTAAACCCACGCAAGCAAGACTTACATAACTATAGAGTAGCATTTGTTGAAAAGCTAGCAGAACAAGGCATTGAGGCGACGGCAAGCAGGCGCATACATCGAATGGAGGTTAAGCATGGCAAGGATCAAGGGATATATCATAGAGATAAACGAGAGGGCAGAGAACCAAAACCACCACAAGTAAGCCCAAGTTCCTTTACCAACATCAAAAAAGCATTTAATGAAGTCAAAAAGAGTTATAAAGAATATCAAAGCAAATTACCTGATAAAGATATTCAGTTAAAACTTGATATAAATAAAATGATACGAGATAGAGAGAAAGAGGTTAAAAAACTGGTATCAAAGGATAAGAAAAAAGATTTGGATCATGGATCGAGTAGATAAAAAAAAGCCTGCTATAGTGTTTCGCAAACTATAGCAGGCTAAACCGAGCAAGTAGGGTAGTGATGTTTATTTTTATAAGTTACTCAACTCTACCAATGTAGCAACCAATGCCAAAGCCATTATTATAAACAAAGTAACAATAATAGATTGCCAAACAATATTAAAATCTAAAAAATAATGATACACGCTATTAGATAAAGGAGTGAGGTAATTAAATACAGTCTCTAGTAGAAAAATAATACCAACAAGAAAAAGAAAGCAAAAAGCCCATAAAGACCATTTAAATAAGTTTAGCAAGAAAGTATTTTTAAAACTATTCATTTCTTTAATGCTTTCAGCACTAAATGGATTTCTATTGTGTTTACTCATAATAAAAGCCTATTTTAAACTAATTCTCTAATGACTGTCAGTAACATAATAAAGCTGCTAAAACTCATTATAGATATAGACATAAAAAGTATTCTTAGTAACTTTGAAAAACCATCATCAGTGCCAACATACCTAAT
This sequence comes from Psychrobacter sp. TWP2-1-2, assembly GCF_049896785.1. Taxonomy (NCBI): domain Bacteria; kingdom Pseudomonadati; phylum Pseudomonadota; class Gammaproteobacteria; order Moraxellales; family Moraxellaceae; genus Psychrobacter; species Psychrobacter sp. TWP2-1-2. The sequence goes on from NZ_JAFCVA010000018.1 coordinate 8,068, forward strand.
CCACAAATAACAAGCTATCGTAATAAAAGAAACTAATAAAAGCATTATAAAGCTAAATAGCATTGCAAAGTAAATTAATGAATTATACATACTTATACATCCTTATTTTTATAGTCTAACTGATAATAAGGATGCTGTTTAGTAAGCAGTAAAAACAAAGTCCACGCATGAGGCGAGGGGCTACGCTTATTGGTTTTGCTTGCCGTTGTTGACTCATACTTTCCATACATTTTAGGATGCAGCCCAAGCAGCTTAGATGCTTGATTTTGCTTTAGACCACTTATCGACATACGAGCAGCTTTAATAGTTTTAGGCGCAGGCGTATTGATAATTAAAGTCGATTTTTCAGGCGGATTTTTTGATCTAGGCTCAAGGCTATAATACGGATGATTGCCAGTCATTAAAAGGAATATTGAATAAGTCCTATCGTCAATACGGCTATCATTGCGCTCAAACTTACTTACTACTGCCTTATCTGTTAAGTCGAGCATTTTAGCGCAGTCATCTTGCGTAAAATTACTACCATCTTCATTTTTATGAGCGATACGATATTTTTTAAAGTTAAAATTGTCTGCCGAGACAACAACATTATCTAAAATCAAACCGTCATCTACCATTTGCTGAACGCTACTATGAACTCTACTGTTACTCATATTACTACCTTATTATTATTTAATTGACCCTTTAATCTTATAGTAATATGGGTTACTTGTCAATCTTTCAAATCTCAATACTATCATCATCTATTAAATCTTGATCCTTGATAGGACAGTATTTATAAAGAGTTGAGCGACTGACGTTTAACTGTTTTGCAATATCATCATGACTCATACCGCTTTTTATTAGTGTTTCAGCCGTAGCTATTTTTTCAGCATCCATTGATGGAGGTCTGCCATTTTTGCGTTTAGATGCTTTTATTCCTGCCTTTATGCGCTCTTGTATTAACTCTCTTTCCATCTGTGCCAATGCACCTAGTAAGCTGTAGTAAAGCCTACCAATGGGCGTACTGGTATCAATGCTTTCAGTCAAACTAATGAGCGTTATTTTGCGCTGTTCAAGGTTTTTTGAAATATTAATTAAGTCGTTCAAGGAGCGACATAGCCTATCTAACTTCCAAACGACCAAAGTATCACCGTCTCTAAGATAAGAAAGCGCACCATCTAAGCCTACACGTTGTTTTACAGCACTTGTTTTATCAGTAAATATCTTATCGCAACCAATCGCATTTAGTGCGTCTAACTGTAGCTGTAAATTTTGATCTTTAGTTGATACCCTCGCGTAACCTACTTTCATTAATCAATAACCCCTCAACCGCGACTTTTTAAGAAACGCCAACCAACCAAAACAAGACCGAATATACCAATCACTAGAGCAATAGCATTTATCGGATTATCTAAAAAAGGTTCTTTAACTTCAGCTACCTTTTGTTTCTCATTTTCCTCTTTAACTCTTAATACTTTCTTCTGCTGTATTTCTCTTAATTCCGTCTTAGCAATAGCACCTTGCTCTTTAATTATTGGATCGTCAGTATTTTTCGCTTTTTCTATAATTTCTATTTTGTCTTTTATACTATCATCTGACGTATCAACACCATCACTAAAGATAGTGTTCAAAGCAAAAGCTAATACCAATATACCGATTAACCAAGCTAAATGATCGCTCATTATTCAAATCCTTTGTTTTTGACTAAAGCTATCTCAAAGTTTTTTGTTGCATTTGCAAACAAGGTATAAAATATAACAGCCCCTAAACACCAAATACCGGCTAAAAGCCCTTTGTTAATAACATCATCCATACCAAACTGTGCCAGTGTTTTAATAAGTGTTATCGTGGTAGCAGCGCAGAAGAAAAAACAGATTAATCCATAAACACACATTTGTAGCTTATAAATATCACTGCTATATTTCAGCTGCTTGCCTTGCAAATTAATATGATCAATAAAAATCTCTTTTTGGCTATCCGTCAGGTTATCAAAATCACTACTACTAACAATATCTACTATTCTGTTAAATCGTTTTTCTTTTAAAGAAGTCATAAGGTATCTAATAAGGAATATCACAAAAATACCTAGCAATATCATAGATAAAACTTGTTTAGTGTCTAATTCATCCATAGCAAACTTACCTACTTTGAGTTATTTATATTTAGAACACATATTACTACTTTTTTTAAAAATAAAATAAGTAGTAATTAGAGTACCTCTAATATATTAGTCTTTAAAGGCTTTCAATATGTTTTTAGGATTGTTTACGGACATACTTTAAGGATTAATAGAGAGTCCAAAATACAAGGCATTGTAGGTGAAGTTAAATAATCCTAAAACCAAATGGTTTTAGGATTACATACTTATAAAAAAAACGTTTATTCAACGTCTATTAGATGCAGCATAGTTATATGAAAATATAGATCATTAACCAAAATGCAATAAAAACGCACCCATTACAGAAGAACCCATAGCCAGTACAATTAATAAGCCAGTATCAGTGTAAGTATCTATCGTTACAGCATTAGAAAAAACCCATCTAAGACCACGCCATAAAACCATCAAACAAGACATAAGGCTGATGAAAATTAAGAAATAAACAAAATAAATTAACTCTTGATTTTCCATTCTAACCCTCATTTATTTTAGTATTGGTTATAAACACTTATTAACGTACTCACCAAAGCCATTATTACTACTGCCAAAGCTACACCTATAAAGACTTGAAAACTTGAGTTTAAAAGTAAAAAATAAGAGTAAAAATTAGCTAGGGTAGGTGAGAGATAAGAGAAAGCGAGACTCAATAAATAAAAGCAAAAAATGATAAAAGCAAAAACCAAAGCAGCAATCGCCCACCCCGATAAATTAAGCAAGAAAGTCGTTTTAAAACTATTCATTTCTTTAAGAACTTCGCTATCAAACGGATTTCTACGTTCTCTTAGCTTTTCTTTATTTTTCATAATCATAACCTTAGTAACTTTTGGATATAGAGACTAACGCCCTATGGTTGTTTGCTCATTTTTAAGTAATAGTAAAAAAGACACTAATGCTTAAAAATCAAGCGAGTAATATATTTACTCTTAATGTTGTTTTGATACCGATTTTTTAACTGCTTTAAGCGCATAGCCTAGTAAATAGAATGGAGCGACAAACATAGCCAACGCCCAAAGAAAAAAGTTAATCGCTAACGACCCAACTTCAGATCTTATAATCATGCTGTCACCATAAGCAAAATTGATCATGCTATCTATCGTGTACCGTGAAAATGGAAACAACAGCATATTAGCAGTTAATAAAAATAGAATTAGCGTAAGTGGTGCAGCTGATATTTCAACCGCAAATAGGCAGAACAAAGCAAATACCATAGAAAATATAAAGCCTAATATTACAAACCTCATATAATACGTTTTTGAAAATTCGCCATTAAAACTACTTTGAATAATCATCGTAGACCCCTTTGTTTATCATGCTTTAAAAGCAAGTTAAGGCTATATTGTACTCACAATATAGCCTTAACTCTATTACTTTTTGTAACCCATATTACTACATATCACTATCGTTTTTAAAGTGCATAAATTTGACAAAATGGTTAAGAACATCTTCATTTAATAGAGAGTAATCCTTTTTTAATTCCCAATTATCATCATAGTGACTTGCATTACGATCAAGAAAACACTTAATACAAAAGCCATGACAGACAGTATAAATATCAACACCTATTTCTTTATTACAGTCTATATCACTACAACAAACAGGCAAACCGTGAGCCTTATTGTTGGACGCTATATCGTGGTATTCCTCATTCATGCACTCTTGAGACGTATATACCACGCTTTTAAAAAAAGGATGATTAAGTAACTTTCTTTCTTCGGGGTTTAATAATTTAATAGTCATAATTCTTACCTTATTTTTTAACAGTGTTTTTTACCTCATACACTGGCTTGCCGTCGTCATCTTTAAAAGTGGCGCTACACTTCTTTTTCTTATCGGAGTAGCCACTACAGCCCCAAAAAACCCCTTTTTTACTGTTACGCAAAACTAAAGGTCGATTGCATTTATCGCAGTTAAACTCACTAAGCACCGCTTTTACTTTGGCAACTGGCTTGCCGTCGTCGTCGTCCATGATGTTTTTACATTGATTGTCGTTATCAAAAAAACCCAAACAACCCCAATAAAAACTATCTTTGACTTTGCCATTACGCTTAACCATATCATGCGACTTGCAAACAGGACATAAAGCCGTCTCTTGATCCTTTCGTGGTGCAGGTTGAGGCTTATTTCTTTTGATATTATTTATTTCAGGCTCAATATTCGACTTCAAAACATAATCAATAAAATTAGTTACATCATTAGCCGAGCTAATCCCTTTAAATTTCTCTACCCAAATTGCCGATAGATCAGGGTATTTCATAGCGTCGGATAGTGAATTATATAAATCTTCACCTTGTTTCGTACTGATAATTTTTTTGCCTTTTTTCTCAATAAAATCACGCTTAAAGAGTAACTGAATAATACTATCCCTTGTGGCAGGCGTACCGATACCGCCACTTTCGCCTTTTTTGTCCTTGTCACGTTCCTTTAGAATTTTCGCTAATTTAGGATTTTTGATATATTTAGAGGCGCTTGTAAGGTCGCCCAATAGCGTTGACATGGTATATAAAGGCTTAGGCTTAGTTTTTTCTTTAGTCGTACCACATAAGGCGCACAGACCACTTTCACCGCTATTTAAAGTAGCAAGGTCGGTTTTATTATCATCTTTATTGTTATTATCGTCGTCGCTATCGTCGTCGCTATCATTCTCAAAATCTTTCCAACCTTGCTTAGTCGGCTTATTGCTAGTGGCAGTAAATGTGTGATTATTATTACCAACCTCAAGCAAAACCTTAGTCTCGTTATACTCATAATCAGGGTAAAACTGAATAATATAAGACGAGGCTATGAGCATATAAATATCACGCTCTTTAGGTGTTAAGCTCGATACATCGACGCTTTTTTCAGATGGGATTATTGCATGGTGAGCAGTGGTTTTAGAGTCATCAAAAACACGCCCTTTATAGCTTGCATCAGCCGAGGCGATACCACTCGCCAAACTAGGAATATTACCTTTTAGCGTGTTCAATACACCGCTTGCATCATTAAAGTGTTCATCATTTAAGTATTGCGAGTCAGTTCGGTTATAAGTTATCAAATCTTTATCTTTTAGAGACTGTGTGATTTTCATAACTTCATCAGGATCATAGTTAAATTTATTACTGGCTTTTTGCTGTAACTTAATTAGGTTATAAGGCAGTGGCGGAGGCGTTGACTTTGATAAAGTTTCAGCACTACTTACAACCGTTTGAGCTTTGTTACAGTCACTAACTATCTGCTTTGCAAAATCAGCATCAATAATGCGTTTTTTTTCATCGAATTTATCAGCGTTACTCTCAATAAATTTATCAGTTGGATTGAATTTAGCGTTAAATTTAATACCACTAATTTCAAAACTTGCTTGAACAGTGTAAAAATAATTTTCTTTATGATTGTTAAATTCCATTGTACGACGCACTACAAGACCAAGCATAGCGGATTGAACCCTACCTGCGCTTACTACACCCTCATTACCATTAAGACGATTAAGTAATGTATAAGCCCTAGTAAAATTTAATCCTAGCGTTTGATCAGCGACACTACGAGCCTCTGCCTGCCACCCCATATGCTCAAACTTTTCATTATCTACCATTTTTTCAATGGCTTTCTTAACTACTTTTTCATTATTATCATTGATAAGAACACGCTTTACAGGATTTTTAAAGTTATAGAACCGTACCAAGTCATCAACGATTAATTGCCCCTCATCATCAGGATCGCCTGCGTTGACGACCATATCAGAAGTAGCAAGTAGGCTCTCAATAATCTTTAATTGTTCTCGTTTGGCTTTATCAGATGATACTTTTTTCTTATATGGAGAAAAGCAAAATGGCAATGTCTCGAAATTCCAACTTTTATATTTAATGTCATAATCAGCAGGCGCAAAAAGTTCAAGCATATGCCCTGAACACCACGTAACAAAAATATCATCACCGTTTACCTTGCCCTCTAAATAACCCTTATTAGACTTTAAACCGCCTAGAGCCGATGCAATCGCACGACCAACTTTAGCCTTTTCAGCAATGTATAAAATTTTCATAATTTCACCTATTAAAATTAAATTCGCTCAACATCAAAACCAAAATATTGAATTAACCAGGATAAAAAACCATCATGGTTAATTCAAAATTTTTCACTCTATTATCTACCTCTATCAATGTTAGATTGTTGTGTTGGTTGTGCCTTAAACTCTACTTGTGGCTCTTTATTGACTACCATTTGAGGTACTTCGATCTTACCTGCCATAATATCAGGCGTTTTTTCATCAATGGTCTTTAAGCAAGAACCAAGTTTTTTAGGATCATCCTTATATAGTTCATGGACTAATTTTTTAACCGCCTCTATCGCTACTGCCTTATCTTCCATTTTGTCGGTAGCAATTTTTCTTGATCTATCAGCATCACCTATTTTTACGTCCTCAACTACTTTGACCTCTTTAAATCCTTTGTCGTCGTTTTTATCTTTCTCGATGCTTAGGCTATTATCTTGCTTTTTATCTGTACCGCCTAATTTACTCTCTAAAAATTCAGGCGTATTGCGTTCAATACCATGATACTTGTCGCTTACCTCATTCATTATTGCGATACTATCTTTGCTGTAGCCTGATTTATATAATTGTTCACCAATTTGTTGTTGGTAACGCTCAAAACTTTGTTGAGGCTTAACATCCTTTTCATTAGGATCATAGATAACAGCTTGCGCCTTAGATACCGTCAAGTTATCAATATTGCGATCTCTTAAAGTCTCACTAACAATCTCACCATAGCGCCCATGTTTATCAGCAGTCAATGGCTCAACACTGGCTTTATCACCAAGCATTTTTTCGCTATTTATATTAGCGATCTCAATACCTTTTTCAGACCCTAGCCCTCTAATAATATGAGCATTGGCAGCTTGCACATAATCAGACATAGGAGACGCTACTTTTGCACTATCAGCATCTATAGCAGCCCTATCCCTAATATCAGTCTCAATAAATTCAGCTATGCGCTCAACTTGTTCTTTATCAATATTGTTTTCGGTAAGCACTTGCTTTGCGTCGGCAGTCATATTTTCAGCTAAATTAGCTATTACAGCCTCTCTCACTTCAGGAGTCGATTTTTCATAAACATCAGGATCAGGCGCAGTATGATTATGACCATAATTATAATTATCAACTTGATTTCTAGCGTTTCTATGAGCATCTAAATCTTTATGTAATGCCTCATATCTATCAAACTGATTATTAAATTTTTCAGCTACAGAATTATCAATAACAGCTTGTTTATCAGCATTGACTTCATCATCAAAACGCCCAAGTACAGCCATTCGGTCAGCATCATTTAAAGATTGACCGACTTCGTTAAGATCGCTTTTTGCAAAATCCACCACTTGATTTTCAGTAAAAGACTTACCAGTGTTTTCAGAAAATTCATCCATTTCAATTAATGTAGTTTCAAACTTCTTAATTGCAGCCTCATTAAGCCAAGCCTGATTAGGCAAGTCTTTGGTAGCCAAATCTAGCGCCACCATAGCCTTTTTATAAGCCTCATTTGCATACAGTTGATCAAGCAATACCTGTCTTTGTTCGTTAGTCATATCACTATCAGCATCTACATCATTATCAACAGCTAATTCTTTTTCTTTTTCACCATTAATATTAATATTCTTTTCTGCCTCAACAGCAGTTGAGGCAGTCACAGCTTGTTCAACACTATCATTTTTAACTTCAGGAACATCAATCTCTTTAGCAGCTTGCGCCTCTTGCTTTTCGATCTCTTTAGAACGAGCATAATCATTAGTGACCGTGTTTTTTGTGCGCCCCTCTTGAATGGCTAGCAATTCAGCTCTATCAGCTTCAGTAGGTTTAAACCCTTTAGTTTCAATGCCTCTAATACGTGACTCTATCCACATTTGCTTTTTAAATTCAGGATCGCCTTTAATTTGTATGGCTTTCCAGTTTTTACTTTGTGCCAAATCAAGCATAGCCTTAACCGTCTTTTCATCATTTTTTGAGGTGGCAAGGGCAGTTGTTCTATCTTCAAACGCTACCGTCTTAGGATCGGTTTTATCATAGAAATGTATTTTCGCCTCTTTTAAAAATCTATTTTTAGCAATCGCTATATAATTATTTTCAAGGCTTTGAGGTAGACCGATATTCTTATTTTTATCAGCATCAACTTTGACTAAATCGCCTTTGCTAAGTTTAATCGAGGTTTCAGTATCAGCCTCAATTTCAGCCTCAACTTCAGCACTCATAGTTGGTGCATTATCGACTTCTATCGTATTTTGTAAATTAAGCGGAGGCTCATATTTTTCAGCATCCCAATACCGTTTTTTTGCTTGTACAAAATTACCATCTTTATCAGGAACACTTACTTGCTCTACGCCTCTATCAACAAACGTGGCAGTATCACCTTTTTGAATGTCAGCTTGTTTGATAGCACCTTGCAAACCATTACCCCAAAAAGTCTTGTCATCCCCATTTTGGTTTAAAGTAACGTAAAAACTTGCGTTATTAGTAGGATCATTTTTATAAGGTGCAGACCCAAAATCTACTACCTCACCATGAATTGCTTTTGCGTTTTTATCCGTAGCCATTGCTTTATATCCTTATCAATTTATTAAATTATTTCTTTAGGTTGTTTAGTCTTATCTAGCAAGATAGTTGTCAACATCACCTATAAAATCGGTATCAAAACCAAAAAAGTTATTTATCGCTATATGTGTGCTTTTAGGCTGTTCTTTAATCAAATCAGCACCGCTTTTATCTTCAAGCTGTTTAAACGTATTTAGTTTTTCAGGTGTTATGCCTCGCATAGTGTTAAGCATACCTCTAACGTCCATTGGCGGTACTTCAGGCGTGGGTAAACCAACCCTACCCTCAAAAACAGGGTCTAAATAGTATTTAATCTTGTCACACATGATCGGCTTAAAAGCCTGATAACTGACTATCTCTTTATTTTCATCCATCTGCTTTAGCTCTTGCGGTAGCATAAGCTCTCTTTTCTGATCGCTTAAACTAACAGACCCACCACCGCCTTTGCCTCGATTGCGTGACGTTGATCTACTTTTGACTGTCTCATTTCCTAACATTTCTGAATAATCTCTTGCGTCCGAGTCAGTACGAGGGGCAAACATGATCTGACAAGCCATATTACTAAGCATTGTTTGCGTACCCTCTTTTTCATAATACTGTTCAGATTGTGAACGGTTTTGAAAAATTAGGCATAGGCGCAAGTTATAACCTGCTATATAGGCGACTGCTTTATTAATAATATCTACACGCCCTAATGCGGTAAATTCATCAAGAAGAACCAAACATTGATACTTCAGTGTTTTGTCTTGTTCAGGGAGAACACGAGTATTCAAGTTAATAAGTTGGCTAAAGAATAGATTTAGCAATTTATCAAATCTTGATAGCTCATTCGGTTGAATACCCACATAGATAGACATTTTTTTTCTGCGTACATCATCTAGCCAAAAATCACTTTTTGAGGTGGCATAGGCTACAGATGGATCAGTAAAAATATTTAAAGGGGCTGTAAGTGAAGATAAAATACCTGCCCTTGTATTTTCTGATGAATTGCCTGCGAAACTCATAAGACTTTCACGACACTCAACAGTTAAGGGAGGCGTTTCACTATCTGCGCTAAATAAGGCTCTATCTTCAATAGTGCTTGTTATCCATTCATTAAATGGCTCACCAGTGGCAGGAGTTGTTAATTTAAGCAGTTCGGCTAGTGTGCAAGGTCGATTAGGCGTTTCTAGCATATACAAAATAATGCCACTAAATAGGCGTTGAGCTTGTGAGTTAAAAAAAGCAGTCGTACCATCGGACGAGTCCGACGGAAATAAAATATTAGCAATATTTTGAATATCCGCCATTCGATTTTCATGTTTGCGGTCTATATAATCTAACGGATTGTAGCAATGGCTATGACCATCTTTTGCTTTAGGAGCAAACAAATAACAATCTTGATACTTTGATCTAAAGCCTGATGTTATATCCCAGTTTTCATTTTTAACGTCTAGCACTACTACACTATCTTGATAATGTAGTAGGTTCGGTATAACAATACCGACCCCTTTACCACTTCGAGTAGGAGCAGTCACAAACATAAATTCATTGCCATAAAATTCAAGGAATTTATTTTTATACTTGCCGATTAACAAAGACGGATTGCTAGGGGTTTTTGCTTTTTTCTCTTTTTTTTGTTTAGGTGTTAAAAGCAATTCAGCTTTTTTAATATCCGCCAAACTAGCAAATTTAGCACTGCCATGTAATTCTCTTTTAGTACCGCCAAAAGTAGCAATTAAAAATCCTACTACCAAGACAAACGGTACAGCCACCATGAGCATCATACTAACTTTTATAGCTTGCGCCACTTTTGGTACATCACCGTAAGCCGCTTTATAATCAAAAATCAAATGATAGCTATAAATTTCGGACGGTATTTTTTGCCATTCCATAAATACATAGTTACTAGCAAATACGCCCATCACTAAACCAACTATTGCGACCACGACCACCGCTATTAATATTTCGGATGGTTTTTTTTCTGTTCCTGCCATAATTTCACCTATAACTTAGACCAGTACCAGTAAAGCCTAAACAGCCTTACCTTTTTGCAAACGGAATTTTCTAACAGGGTCAAACGCAATTTCAGTTACATAAGTATGTTCCATATACATAATTACGTCTAAGGTAGTAAAAACTTCATTCATTACATAATCAAATTCAAGTTTCTGCCCTACCTCACTTTGTTTAATTAGTGACCCAACCCGATAGTAAGCACTGGCACAGTCATTAGCGTGAACCGTTGTGATCGAACCTGCGTGACCAGTGTTTAAAGCAGATAGATAATCCCATGCCTCATCCCCTCGCAATTCTGTTAAGAATATTCTGTCAGGTTTCATACGCAAGCAAGATTTCAAAAGCTCTTTAGCCGTAACGTCTTTATAGAAAAGATGCACTCTATTAGGATGGTTAGGCAAATCAAGTTCAGCAGTATCTTCAATCGTGATAATTCTCGTATCTGACGGCACAATATCGCAAATTGCTTTAGTAAAAGTTGTTTTACCCGAACCAGTACCGCCCACCAAAACAAAATTTTGCTTATTAAGTACCGCAATTTCTATAAACGTCGCAATATCTCGTTCATCTTTTGCTTTTAACATTTGTAGCTCGAAAAGCTGAAGATGAACATCATCAGGTATGCCAAGCTCTTTACTTAGCTTAGCGATTGCTATTTTTTCTTCATTGTTTTTTTTACGCAAATCATCAGGTAATAGCGTTTCGCCTGCCGTTTGAAAAGTTGATTTATCAACCCACTGACTTAAACGATCAGTATTTATATAATCTGCTAATTTAAAACGTGTATTAGATGGACGACGTACAACAAAACTGATTGTTCCACGTTCGCAGGCAGACGGTATAACCGCCTGCCCTCGTTGACCATCAGGCATAACACCTGAACAAATTGGATTAGCCTCACTGATTTCAAGATTGTTATAGATAGCGAACACATTAACCATCTTTTTTAAAAGACCGTAGTTAAGTTCAGGCATATCATGTTTTTGCCAACCCTCACTACTTTCAGTCCAAACTTCATAAGGTCGATTGATAACGATTTCTGTTAAAGCCTCGTTATCTAAAAAGTCTTGTATGCCAAGCTCTTGTAGCAATCCACGTAAGACCGTACTGTTATTAAAGTTCAAAGGTATATTACTTACGGAGTCCATAAACACCCCCAAAATCAACATCACGAACAACAAGAATATTCATGAGCGTACCTTGTGGCACAGTAGCAGTAGGCGGAATATTAATTGTGGTATCTAATGCCTTTTCAGCCATTGACTCTGTAGTTCTACTGGTTGCTTGTACCGTTGTATTATTCTCGCCACCGTCTTTGCTTTCAAGGCGTGACGTTCCTGCGCTAATACTATCTTGAATAAGCGATAGCATAATTGCACCACCAAATCTTTTCCAAAAATGGTTTTTCACATCAGCTTTTACGCCCATTTCGCCAAGTTGACCAGTAGCAGGCGACTCAAGATTTACGCTTATTCCTTTTGGAGTCTCTACACGAGTCCATAGAACAAAGACTGAAGATTGACCTTGTTTGATCTCAATATTTTGCTCACCGAATACTTTTGAGCCACGCTCAATCAATAAAACCTTGCCATTGGCTGAATAGATATTTTTGCTAACTTGACAAGTAGTAAAGCCTTTATAGTCAGAAACGATTTTAGTTCTAAGCACACAAGGAATACTTGTGCCTTTCATTAAGACCATGCTTGTATCGCCACGCTTACTAGCTGATCCATTGCTTAAAGCCGTTGCTTTATAAGTATCATTAGCACCGCCACTAGCAGCACTAGCAGTAGTAACAGCCGTTCTACCTGCCGTCTCATAAGCCATTACGTTACCACTTAACAAACGCTGTCTTTTTAATTCAGCAGGCGTTGGAGGTGGTGGCGCATATTCAACTTGAGGTGCAGGCGCATTATCAAACATACCCATATCTTGTAGTGATTGCATAGGAGGCGTAGACGCACCACTAGACATAGGAGGCGACGTTGGTTCAGGCATCATAATAGGTGCATAAGCAGGCGTAGAGTCAGGCATAGCCGTAGCTGTAGGCATAGGGGCAATAGGTTGAGCCATGTTATCCATCATTATAGGATCAGCCATAGCATCAGCAGGTATAGGTAAGCCGTTCAATGCCTCAAGTTCTGCTTGATCATCACCAATATCAATACGAGACGAATTGGTTTTAAGATTTCTTTGATTGGCAACAGCTTGTTCAGCCTCTAATGCCTTTTTAGCTTGCTTTGCATCAGTTGCACGATTGAAAGTAACGCCAGTTGCGACTAGAGCAATTAGCATAGCCAAAACCCCTAATGCCATCATTTTTAGTTTTTTAGCATTGCTACTTTTGCGAGTGGTAGTAACATCAACATCAGGCATATCTTCAGTAGCAGTATCGGATTTACTTAAATCTTGAATACTATTACCAAAAACAAAATCATCTTGATTTTCATTGTTGTTAGCGTCTAAATCATTATTAATGCTCATTACTTCACCTCACGATACATATTTTGATCAGACGTACCACGCTCATTAAAATAACCGTCTGAATTGTAAGAACGGTTATAAATCTCACCAACCGAACCGCCCATACGCAAGCGATAAATAGGATTAGTACCATGAATAATCAGTACATCATCAGCAACATGACTATTTACTATCGCCTCGCTTGTATCAGTTAAAACACTAAACACCACTGGCAAATCTTTATTATTAGGATATTTCATATAAGTAAATAAACCGTCATCCCATACACGAGACGGCAAAATCATTTCCTCGCCTCGTTTGTAGTAATTCGTGTTTACGTTTTCAGGTACTAAAATAGGCGCACCGTTCGCATCATTACCAACGGATCTAAATTTGTTACCTACTACAGATTTTGTTTGATTGTTTTCTTTAGGTTTTTCAGGGTATTTAAAACGCACAATATAACTAGGAGCTACATTATTTGTACTTAACTGAATGGCATAGGTACGCTTGTTAGTAACAATAACCATATTGGTATCAGGTAAGGCAGCTGTAGGCTTAATAAAAATATTATTTCCTTTGACTGCTAATGACCATGCTTGAGCATCACCCATGCCAAGACCAGTGCTTTCACCGTCTATACGTTCATCTTCTTCTAACTGAATAAGTGTAGAAATACCTATATCAGTACCAATAACGAAAACGTCATGAGCGTTATATTCAAAGAATTGAACACGCTGATCAAACCCATAAGAGGATGGATTTATAGAGGCAGAGGCGCTAACAGATATAACCGCTAGTGATAAAGATAGTAATGCAGGTTTAATAAATTTCATTTTAAAAGCCCCCTGTTACTGGTGCAGCTTCAGCGACAGGCGCAGCGATAGGCGCAGGCGCAGCGTTCATAACTTCATCTACACGGTAAGTATAAACAGTAAAGCCAAGTGGATTTATCAAGCGCACTTCATCAAGTTGAGGCACGTTGATATAGTCATAACCAAGAGTAGCGATACCTTGAGAAACGATAGGTGCAGGAGTAACGCCACCATTTTGAGGATTATAAGACCCACCATCAGCATTAACGATAGTTTTAGTAAACCGTACTTGTAATAAATTTTCATCAATAAAACTTACGTTATCAATTTGAATTTCAACACGGTTTCGCTTTTGATAAACTTTATGAGGCGCATTAGAGCTAGCAAACCTATTGTTTAAACGGTTTTGTTCTTCTTCGCTACTAAACAATAGAGCTTTATTGAAACTTGATTGAATGGTGTACCAATCATAACCCTCAACAAGACGGACATAATTAGAGGCAAAGAATTTAGAAACTTCCTCACCGTAATCAGATTTTGAATTTGCTAATACGGTTACAATATCAGTTTGACCAGTATTGTTATCAACACGCACAAGATACGGTTCGACTTCTTTTAGAGGCGTTAAAAACATGATCGCAATAGCCATGACAACAGAGGTGATCATAGATGCCCCTGTTATTTTCTGCCAAGTCTTTTCACGTTTCAAAATTTCATCAATGCGAGTATTTTCAAACGCTAACGAGGCATCAATAAAGGCTTGAGACGCAACTTTCTTACTTATTTTACCGTCTTTTTTAGGCTTATCTTCAGTCAGGTCAGGCTCATTTTTAGTCAGGTCAGGCTTATTTTGCTTAACGACATTCTGTTCAGATTTTGTTTTTTTATTAAAAAATTTCATTGCTACTCACCTTTTAAGACTATTGCTGAATTGCTTGAATTGTTATCGTCAGGCACTACGACGCTATTTCCTAAACCATCTTTTTTAAAGTACACATCAGTATTAGGAGGCACGTAGCCATAAGGATTAACCGCAATCCATCTGCCTTTTGCGACAGGTTCTTTTTGATCAGCAGTCTTAACAGTAGCGCAGCCATTCAAAGCGAATGACGCAAGGACTATCGAGCATAGTATTTTATTCATATTCATAATTTCACCTATTAAAATAAACTTGTCTTAAAAATTATTTCTTTAAAGGGGTAAGACCTGATTTTTCAGACTTGATTGTATTTTTACCACCTTTACCACCGCTATCACCTTTATCACCACCGCCCCCATTACTCTTTTGCCCCCCTTGTTGACGACCACCGCCAAGCGCACGATAAGCAGAGCCAAAACCAGTAACAGCCATACCATTACTAAGAGCAGCCGTGAGATCAGGTACTTTTAAAACAACAACAAAGAACAGTAAGGAGGTTGCACCGATTGACAGACTTGTCATAAGGTTTAATTCAACACCAGTATTAACAACATCAGTTAAAAACTGAATTTGAATAGTTGCCAAAATCTGAAGAACAATAAGCATTAAAATATAATTTACAACTTGACCTACCCACAGGCTGAAATATTGTCTTGTAGCAGGGAATAGTGCTAGGACTATAAAGAGTGGTCCTAGCACTAAAAGTATCGACGACATTATTTTAGCTAACAAAATAAAAGCGCCTGCTGCTATGATAAAAGGAATTGCACAGACTAATAAAATCCCACAAACCAAAGTCGCAAAGACCATACCGCCCACATCAAAAAAATCAATATCTTCGTATAAATCTGCCATTGCGTTGTAATATAAATCTAACAAACCATCTAAGCCGTTTGTAACTGGTGCGCTAGTAGTGCCGCTAATAACATTGCCTAATTCAGTCGGTAATTCAGTGACAATAGCCACCACAATAGAGGTATAAGTACCTGCGTTTACGGCTACGCCTAAAATCACCGCCCAAGCAATAAAGCGATAAATCAAATCCACGCCTAGATCAATAGGTTCTGCCCCACCTTTAATATAGGACATTGCTATTAATAATAAATACAAGCCAAAACAAGCAATAATAATAGGTGAGATAACAGATATTAATGCAGCTGTTTGATTGCCTAAAATATTAATGATGGTTTCATCCATCTTAGTAAAAGCATCAGAGAAAATTGTAATAGCCATTAAATCACCTATGTTTAACTTAGTTTAATAAAACTAATCGTCGTTACTTCTGCCAATTAGTTTTTTCTTATTTTCATCTGCTTTCTCAATATCTGCTTTTGTAGCGCCTTGTTGAGCCTCTTGTACGGACGATTTATATTGTCCTACGTCGGACTCACCGCAGCCTATTAAGCTAGATGCTAATAAAACTAAGATACAACCGTTTTTTAGAGTATTCATACTAACGACCTATTAATTTACTGCGTGTCTCACTCATTACTTGACGTTGAGCTAGAGCCTCGTTTTGCTCATTTATTTTCATAGCAACTTGCATTTTGTTCATTTCAACACTAACCATGTTTTGCTCAGCAGATAAGCGATTAGCTAAGTCGGCTTTAGTTTTGGCATCAACCGCACTATTAATCTGATTAGCTAAAGTTTGAATATTATTAGAACGTATATTTAAACTTTGCATCATCGTTTGTGTTTGAGCCTTGCCAAGTAACATAGTTGAGGCTAGACGTTCTTTACCAGTGACATTTTGACGACTGCTTTTTTCATTGGCTACTACGCCTTGATAAACAGTTTGCAAAGCGCCTAAATCATTTTTTCGCATTGCATCCATAACGTCGGTATAACCGTTCGGTAAATGCTGATTAAGTAGCTTTCTAGTAGTTGGATCATTCAACAGATCACCAAGCACACCGCTACCATTCATGGATTGAAACTGCTTAACCTGATTTTGCATTGACGTAACTTGATTTTTAACTTGAGTAACTGCTTGAGCAATGGCAGCAGGATCAATAACAGGAACACCCGCAGCAAAGGCGCTGCTACCAAAAAGAGTGAGACTTAACACACTCGCTTTAAGTGTATTTTTTATTACGACTGACTTATTCATACTATTTCCTCTTGTGAAATGGAGTCATTAACGTGACTCACTGTTACAGGTATGATTGACTCAAGGTCAACTTCTCCAGTTTGCTTGCGTATATTCAAAGCCTTGTAAAAAACAGGCAGCCATTGTTCAGCTTTAGTATCTTGACCCATTAAATTTAAAAGTTTGTCTAAAAGATCGACATTCTTTTTACTAGATGATAAGACCGCTATTTCATCGTTAAAACCATATAAATCAAGCATTGCAAACGCTGATTGATTGCCTTGTTTAACTAAAAATGTGCGAGAAGATAAGCCTAATTTATGTAGTACATCAAACTCTTTTTCAGTAAGTCCAATTCTTGAATAACCACTACCATCTTCATTTTTATATTCAGCGTCAGGGTTCGGTAGCATAATTTTTGTAGGCGTTTGCTCAACAATCGCATTAAAAATAGGCGACTTAATCGCATCAGCAGGAGATTGAGAAATAAGAAGAATAAACTCACCCATTTTACGACCAGTTTTAAGGCTATCAAGTATCATGCGAGACGGCATTTCATACTTAATTGGCAGCCAAAATTCTTCAATAACGGTTGCTAAGATGGGATGCTTTTTAAGCATCATATTTTTCATGTAGAACAAGCATGAAAACACAGGTTCGGAGGGCTGATAGTTATCTACCAACAGATCAGAAACATCAAAACCGACAATTTTAAAGTTATCAACATCAAATTTATTAGTTGGATTGTCTAACGCCCAAGCAAAGCGCCCCTCTTGTTCATCAGTACGACACCATTTTAGGAGTCGTTGGTACAACTCATTACCACCACGTTTAGGGAGACTTTGAATAATTGCAGAAAAGCGACGTTGTTCAAACGGCAAACTTAAAACAGTATCAACCGCATTTTTAATTTGATTTTGTTCTTCACTAGAGCAAGTTTTATCAGCATCAGTAGCGCAAGAGATCACCAACTCATTCAAAAACTCTCTAAGTTGAGGCGTGTTAGGGAACTGAAAAGGGTTAATACCAGTTGGTACACCTGCTTTAATATCAAAATAATCACCATCAAGCGCACGAATAAAAATATTCATACCTCTATCTTTATCTAAAACAAACATAGCAGGGTTAAAGCGTTGAGTAGCTGATAGCAAAGCTGATTGAGTCGTCGTTTTACCCGTACCAGTCGCACCCATTAGGAGGGTATGCCCTGCTACATCATCACCGATATTTTCTTCATCGTCATTTGTGAAATGAAAATTAAAGTCATATAAGGTTTTTGATTTAGTCTCAAGTGGCATTACAGCAGTACCATCACCAAGAACATTACCAGTGGCTTTACCCCTTGAGTAAGTTTGCATTGAAAATGTACCTGCCAAATTACGACTTGATTTAAGCATTGGACGAGGCTTAATGCGATAAGTAGGCAACTGACTAAAATAAGTAGCAGGCGACGACAAATTAGCTCGACGGAAAACCGCCCCTGCGTGGTTCGTAAAAGATGAAGAAACAAGCATCCCATTTTGAATTGCGTCTTTTGGTGTATCGCCAAAAACCACAAGCGAGGCATGATACTCACCAAACGCCAATTCACCCGACTGTATATAGCCTTGAGCGTGTTCTAATTCATCTAATTGATGGACTGCCTTATCTTTAGCCGAACGCAATTTATTTAAGTGTTTTTCGATTTTCTCGAAAGACTTAGTAGGCGACAAAGTAGTAAATGATTGAACAAGATTATATTCAGCAGGCACACTTAAACTTGCCTCATTGAACATACCTAATTTAGTGCGAGAGGGAAAATCTTTAAGATCGTATAACGTAGCAAATCTATCACCACGTTCACCTTTTGATTGCAAAATATCATAGCCAAAATGCAAAGTAGATGATGGTAAATTCTCATAAACAGGCGTACCAGTTAAAGGAATACCATTAATCGGTTTTTCACTACTAACTATAT
Source organism: Psychrobacter sp. TWP2-1-2 (assembly GCF_049896785.1). NCBI lineage: Bacteria > Pseudomonadati > Pseudomonadota > Gammaproteobacteria > Moraxellales > Moraxellaceae > Psychrobacter > Psychrobacter sp. TWP2-1-2. The sequence continues at coordinate 27,002 of NZ_JAFCVA010000018.1, forward strand.
CGCCTAAAAACTCATAGACTTCAGACATTAAAACGCCAAATTCATTCTCATAAACCGATAACGTGCGAGGCTTATAAGTGAATAGAGTGCGAGAAAACTTAGTCACTACTTCAGCAATTTCATCAACTGCTAGATCAGGCGTATCATCATATTTTACGACGATAGCAATATAAAATTTGTTTTCATAATAATCAGTAGTATTAAAGCGTTGCATATACTTACTCATAAAGGTACGAGTAAATATATTTGTAAAATCGTATTTATTAATAACATTAATTTTACGTCTTTTTTGAAACGTCCAAAAAGCTAAACGTCCTGCGTATTCTTTAGCCGTTTCAGCATAGATTAGGTTCAAGGTATCAAAGTCATTTTCTAACTGATTTAAAGGTATTGCCTCAAACATCACCCCCTCAAGCTCAATAATTGACATAACATAGTTTTTGTCAAAATCTATCGCCTCATTGGAAACGTGATACCTAAACTTCGGTATCTCGTTTGGCGTTGTCGAGACTGTTCCCAACAATCTGTTCAATACTTCCTTCATTTCTTAAATACCTCGTTGGCAAAAACGTCAAAGTCTCGTTGAACTCTTTAAAACCTTTGCGCTTAAATTTAAAAAAAATCTCAATGCCAAGTAACCGCATTGCCTTATCATCGTTTGCGACCAAAACTCTTAAAAAGAAAATTATGGGTATCGTAAAAAGGATAAATGCAAATCCCACAATCCCAAATTTCATTTGAGCTATCATCGTCAATAAAACCCCTAAACCGACAGTACCGATGAAAGGCAGTAACGGAACACCACCAATCATAGCCTCACGGTCAAGGGCTGAATAACTTGAAAATTCACGCACTTTCAGCCCCTTTTTTATCTAAGCTAAAGTAGTCCATAACCACGCTGCTAAAGTGATAGATGCGCCTGCGATTGCAACGTGCATCATTGCAGGTATCATATCCGACCAATCTTTTTTACCATTCCAACAAAGCACTGCTTGCCATAACAGATAAGCACCTGCGCCAACACCTACTAATAAAAATGCTTTATCACGAATTTCAGTAACGGAGCTAGTGGCGGTATCAAGTCCACCGCCAAGCCCTGCCGATGCCATACCTGCGTAACCGATCAACATAGCGCACATTGTTACTTGATAAGCACGATGCGACCATGTGACATGATTAGTAGTGACTGCCACATCAGTTTTTACTACGTTTGAAGATATTGAGTTTAAATCGCTCATAATTTTTGCCTTACGGATTAAAAAGATTAATGAAAAGAGATTAAAAGTCCTGAAAAATATCCCACGAATGATGCACCCTTTCAGGCTTGTCACTCACAAGGTTTTGGTCATCCTGAATTACATTATTAGTAACTTGAAAATCAGAAACTTGATTGACCATATTTATAGCGTCATCTGCTGATGCCACTACATTTGATGAATTAGAGGTAATAGGTTTTCTTTGACTATCATTAGCATAGTTAGCCAAAGCCACTTTATTTGTTGGTAACGGTTGATCTTTACGAACCGTTGAGCCAGTTTGATAAATTTGTGGATTATCGTTAGATGCCTTGCGAACATAGTTATGATTATTTAAAACCTTAACCACATAGCCATTATTAAAACCGTCTTTAAAGTTGCCAGTGTTATAACAGCTAAAAGCCATAGTTACCGCTTTATTACTATTACTTTCAATCTTCTTAGCTCTATTCCAACAACCAAGAAAAATTGTTTGCATAGCTCGCAAATTGGTACAGGGATCTAAAACTTGTTGTGCGCTCATACCCAAACTTTTTAAATTAAAGCTATTAATTTGCGCTAAGCCTAAATCGAAACTAGCATTTGTTTTAAGCAAACCATCAGCAATACTAAATGCTTGACGGTAGCTAGTCGGTTGACTAGCAAGGCGATTAGCAGAATTAACCCCTATCGCCCAAGGATTAAAGCTACTTTCAGTTTTGACGATAGCATTAACGGTAATAGGTGGAACATCAGGGGCGCATTGTTGGATAAAAGCTAGGTCTAACATAATTAATCCACTCTTATTTAAAATCTATGTTTAGAAAATGGTTGACCATCTACATAAAACGTAAATTCATAATCAGCACCGTCAGGAGTCATAACCATAGTATTGCTATACCACTCTTGACGAGGCACTTTTACAGTGACCAAATCACCGCCTTTGTTAGTCCGATATGTATAAGCATCAACCGAGCCATTTAAACTACCTTTTATACAAGCACGAGCTTTGTAGCGATCACCAAAAATGTTAGATAGTCGATTGCCACTTTCAAATTTTTGAGATATAGCACCGCCTGATAAAACCGAACGTGGGCGCATATTGGCAGGCTTTTGACCTTGATGATAAATAACATTATCACTGCCTTGACGGTAGCCGTCAGGACACATAGGAGTCGGATTAGCTCTTTGATGATCAACCCATGACCCACTTGCTTTAGAGTTTGTACCATCAACTAATGAGCAAGTAGGCATAGCTCTACCTTTTCGTAAGTCTCTTAATACGTCTTTAATAGTAGATACACACTCTTTAACACCCATTGGATTAGGCGCACCCATGCACAGCATGAATTTACAGCCGTCTGCTGCTTGTGCAGAAGTTGAGGCAATAGGCAGTATCAAAGCGCCAGTTACGCATAATCCCTTAATTGCGTTAGACATATTCATGTATTCATCTTCCCTCTTTACGTTGGTTAAATTCATCTAAATTAGAAAAAACCTCTATCTTTTGACCATCTAAAGCATTGCAGACAATAAAGACGTTTTGAGCGTTGTTGCAGGTTTCATGTACGAACCGCAAACAAAAATCAAGGGTTTTAAAATATCGTCTATGACCTGCGAATGTGTGTAATTCCTGATAATCGGATTTATGGTGTAAATGAATTTGAATAAACCATGATGGTTTTTCATCGTCATTCTCACTGTCTTTCTCAAAAATTATTACATCAAACTGCTTATCAAGATTTGTGTTAATCGTCTTTAGATTATTTGTGTTAATCATTGCATCACCACCTATTTCATCGGTCTTTTGGTGATACAACTTTACAGGGTTTTGATCCATACTAGACTACCGTACCCTAATTTTTTTCACAAGAACACGTTTTTGTGAAACGTAAATGAGTTTTCATTATACAATAATCAATTCTTGTTTTATAGCTTATGATAGCTAATACTGCTTAAATCTCTTTATTTAGTCATGATTAATAGTTATATCAAAAATTTTTTAGATAACTGTTTGTTATTAGCACAATTTGGGTTGTTATTATGCCAGTCTAATCTTGATCGCAGTAAGATTTATGAAACGTATACGTCACTCATTGACGCACTGTTTTAATTATTTAATTAGCAGGTAATTAACATTAGTTATCCTCAACTTAAAGAGAGTTTTATTCATTATTACACTAATGAAAAAACTTATTCCAAATTAGAAATATAGAACTGTATCAATCACTTATGTTTAATGTTAGAGCATAAAACTATAGTGTTGGCTATAGCCTATAATTCATCAAAACTAACAATAGTAATGAAGTTTGCCTAATATATATATTCACTTAAATAAATACAGTATCTTACTGTTAAATATTGAGTTTGGCTTTATATCATATAAGAACCGTTTTTTATGTTTACAAGTGTGTGCTATATGCAATGAACATTAGTCTGTAATTATTGGCTATAAATTAATAATGAAGAATTACCTTTACTGATAATCAATGCCAATGTATCTAAATGAGCTTTAAATGAGCTGTAAGAGCCTTTTAAAGCCTAAAAGTTAGATTGATACCAGTAAGATGATTAGATAGGCAATTAAGCCAAATGAGAGCCGTTTGGCTTTTAGAGTGGTTTTGCTTTTAAATAAACTAAAAATTAAAGAGAGAAGAAAGCGTCAGCAGACGCTTTTTTGAGAATGATCCAAAACGATTTTATTCAACACAGATTTTGAAAAGGGGATGTTTAATTAACTTGTTTAGTAGTCTTGTTTAGTAGTCTTGTTTAGTAGTCTTGTTTCATGGCTCATAACTCATTGATTTTAATATTTAAAAAAGACGTTTAAACAACTTATTTTATCCTTAAACAACTTATTTTATCCTTAAACAACTTATTTTATCCTTAAACAACTTATTTTATCCTTAAACAACTTATTTTATTTTAGGCTGAAAGCTATACACAGCCTTATACACAGCCTTACACACAGCCTTATACACAGGTTTTAATGAACTTATTTTATTGCCGTAAAACATCATCTTTAAACAACTTATTTTATTGCCGTAAAACATCATCTTTAAACAACTTATTTTATTTAGGCTGAAAGCTATACGCAGCATTGCATACAGCCTTATATACAGGTTTTAAACAACTTATTTTATTGCTGTAAAACATCATCTTTAAACAACTTATTTTATTTAGGCTGAAAGCTATACGCAGCATTGCATACAGCCTTATATACAGGTTTTAAACAACTTATTTTATTGCCGTAGTATTTTGGGTATTATTCCTTTGAAGTCAATGTTTACAAGGGTTTAGCTTTTAAAAGAAACCTATAAAATTATTGGTTGCTTTAAATTGTGATCTTACCTATAATAAAGAAACCTATAATTTTATAGGTTGTTTATATATTACATAGGTGAAATTATGAGTACGGAAATTGTTGTAAAGGATCGTGAAAATCCTAAATTAAAGCGAGGTAGTTTAGGTAATAATATGGTATCGCAGCATAATCATTTAGTGACGGCTAGTTATGAACTGACATTAACCGAAAAAAGGTTGCTCTTAGCTTGTATTAGCAAGATTAATAGCACCGAGAGCTTTTCATCAACGACACCTTTTAATTTTGATTTAGCAGAGGGCGCAGAATTATTTGGATATGATTTATCTAATAGTGGCGTTATTGCAGCGTTTAAATCTGCTGCCGAGGGGCTTAGGGTTAAGGCTGTTTCACATTCAAAAGTTTCAGGTTGGATAGAGACATCAATATTACAGGGTTATGAATATCATTATGAAACTAAGGTAATGAGTGTTTATTTTTCTCATTTGCTGATCCCTTATTTGTCCGAATTGCAAACCACTTTTACTACTTTTCGATTGCTACATATAGGCAAACTTAGTAGCCAACATTCAATAAGGCTGTATGAGCTATTGGTTATGTTCTTAAATAAAAATTACGGTAAGCCTTGCCATAAGAAGATGAAGTTGACAGAGTTTAAGGAGCTGATGAATTGTGAAAATGTATATAAAAATAATTTTGCTATGTTTAGAGTTAAGGTTGTAGAGGCAGCTATTAACCAAATTAACGCTGAAACTGATATTGATGTTAGTGTGAAATATGAAAAGAATGGAAAGAAAGGAAATGGGCGTTTTTTTACTCATATCGTACTTGATCTTTCTAAAAAAAGTAGATGGAAAAATGCTGAAAATGAGTTTAAGCAGATTTTGAGTGATGATCAGATTGAGAAAATTTTAAATAATATGGAGTTTCTTAACGTACATTATGACGATTATCAAGCCAAAGGCGGAAAAGACGGGGTTTTGGGGTTTTTTAAAGAGGCGAAAAAATTGCTTAAAGAAGATCCGAAAAAGCATTTTAGTGATTATGCAGATTATTTGAAAGATAAGTAGAGGTTACTACATATAGTAGTTATTTCAGCGGTAATAGACACAATATATAGTGTTTACGTCTTATTTTAGACAATAAAATGCCCCTAATTCGGTGAAATTATGAAACGAAAATAGGGGCAAGTACCAAGTCTGGCAGAAACATCATAGCAAACAACACCAACTAGGCGCAAATTATTTAATTTTCATAGGTGAAATTATGAGTAAATCAGCAGTAAAACTTACATTCGATCACAAGATCAATCGCAAACAATCTTCTCTTAATCGACATACTCACAGATATAAAAAGTTAAAACTTTGGGAAACTAGGTATAAGTGGGAGGGTGAATATAAGGAAAAAAAAGAAGTGGAAATGAAGAAATTAGAAGAAAAAATAGCTCAAAATGAAATGGAATTAGCAGAGCTAAAAACTAAGAAAAAAGCCCATGAGAAAGAGTTGAAAGCTAAGACAATCAACATATGGGGTAAGGCTATGAGTAAAGCAGCTAAGGATGATGAAACGGTGGCGCAAGCTAAGGCTGAAATGTTTTTTTCAGGTTATTTGTCAAAACAGGACGCAAGAACCGTAGAGGATGATATTAAGGCAGCGGTGGCTATATATCTAAATAGCGTTTTTATTGGTAATTTAGATGAAAAAGATATTGCTGAAATAAGGCAGATGGATGAAAGTAGTAAATTATTATGGGATATTGATATTAGTGATGAAGTTAATTGTTTTATAGATGAAAATTCGCCTCAACTTAAAGAGCCAACATTAGATTTTTTTAGTAATATTGGCGACCAAAACGATTTTTTTAGTAATATTGGTGATTTACCTAAATAATGATGGAGGCTGTCGCATTGGTAAACAGATACCAATGCGCCACCACGCTTTTCACTTCAATGCCTGCCCCTATTGGCTTGCTATAGTAATTGATACCTTGTTTGCTTGCTAAGCGTCA